>NZ_JAVBNS010000107.1:0-6000 GCF_031551385.1 Anaerosporobacter sp. | reverse complement strand
ATACTATTATGAAAAATTATAGCGACAATGTAAATAGGATTATTTTACTATCTTATTTTTTGTTTTTTTACTGGATATTACGTTTTTTGCACTTTACAACAAATAAAAATAGTATATTTAGTACAAAATGCATCTATTTTGGAATGATTTGTATTTGTTTTTTTATGTTCTTTTTTTAATAATCATAAATATTTTTTTTATTTTTATGCATTCACCAATAATTCTCTTCCTCTATTTCCATCTTTATCGCAAAAGAGATAATATTATGCATTTTTCTCACTTTATTGCAAAAAAAGAATCTGCATTATATGCAAATTCTTTTTATAGTAAATGAATTGCAAGAAACCATATAGCTTGTATCAAGATTTTTGCCTCCCCAACAATTTCATTCACTATTTATATTTTAATCTTTTTAATTCTTCAAACACAACATCATTAAGAACTTTAATATATGTTCCTTTCATGCCAGATGATCTTGACTCTATAACTCCTGCACTCTCAAATTTACGAAGCGCATTCACGATAACCGACCTTGTAATACCAACTCGATCTGCTATCTTACTTGCTACAAGAATACCCTCATTTCCATCTAGCTCTTCAAAAATATGTGTTATTGCTTCTAATTCAGAAAAAGACAATGTACTAATTGCAGATTTAACAATTTGTACCTTTCTATGTTCTTCTGCATTCTCTTCATTAACAGAACGCATCATCTCTAATCCAACTACCGTAGTTCCATATTCACTAAGAATAATATCATCAATAATGTATTGCGAATCATTCTTATATAAGAACAATGTTCCCAAACGTTCTCCTGCAATTTCAATTGGTGTAATCATCGCTTGGCAATCATTGATATTATCAAATTCAAAACCAAGTGTTAAAAGATTCACGTTTTCTTTTGTAGAAAGGACATTAAGCAGACGTTCATTCAAAAGACTGTCAATGTATCCACCAACACTATCCTTGATAAGTTCTTTTATTTCGCTAATATCACTGCGATTCTTAATTCCCAAAACTTTTCCTTTTTTACTAATAACTAATATGTTGGATTCTAGAATTTCACTAAGCACTTCACAAATATCATTAAACACAACTTTATGTGAATTATTATTGTGAAGTAGCTTATTAATTTTCCTTGTTTTATCTAATAATTGCACGCTCATATTGTCACCCCTTCTGTTTTTGTTTCATAATCATGATTTTACTTAATATCACGTACTTGCTTCTTAGAATATCTGCAAATTAAAGCTATTTTTCTTTTAAGCTACTTGTTACTTAAACAACAGCTCCCCCGTACCAAAAAATGTGCATTCTGAGACACATCATTTACAGAATATTTCTTGATGACTCAAGTTTATCATACATTATGAATAAAAACAATAGTTGTTTGACAATTACAGCAGAATAACCCATAAAAACTACTGATTTTCTTTATAAAACTGGTATTAATATATAATTTTACAGTTTTAATTGATTCTATTTATTTGTTTTTTGTTCTTTTTTATGCTTTAGATTCTTTAGATTCATTCTCTTCTTTTGATTCTTTTGGTTGCGTATACCCACAAGTCTCTTCACTGCAAACAAGCGTATTCCCTTTTTCCACCATTACAGCTCCACATTTTGAGCATTTTGTGTCTGTTGGTTTTTGCCATGTCATAAAATCACATTCCGGATTATCCTCACATCCAAAATACTTACGACCCTTCTTTGTTTTGCGGATAACAACTTCTTTACCACATTTAGGACAAGCAACTCCAATCTTTTCAAGATATGTTTTCGTGTTTCTACAATCCGGGAAACCTGGACACGCTAAGAATTTACCATGTGGTCCATATTTAATAACCATGTTTCTTCCACATTCTTCACATACTACATCTGTAACTTCATCTTCAATTTCAATCTTTTCTAACTCTTTCTCTGCATTCTGAACAGCTTCGTTCAAATCAGGATAAAAGTTTCTAACGATTGTTTTCCAATTAACACTTCCATCTTCTACTCTATCCAATAACATTTCAAGATTTGCAGTAAAATTAACATCTACAATACTTGGGAATGCTTGCAACATAATTTTATTAACAATTTCACCAAGTTCTGTTACATATAGATTCTTATTCTCTTTCGCAACATATCTTCTTGCAATAATTGTTGTAATTGTTGGAGCATACGTACTCGGACGACCAATCCCTAATTCCTCTAACGATTTAACTAAAGATGCTTCTGTAAAATGTGCTGGTGGCTGTGTAAAATGTTGCTTACTCTCTGCTTCATTCAATGTCAATTTCGAATTAACGTCAAGCGATTTAGATAGACTAGCACTTTCTTCCTTCTCATCTTCCGTGCTGTAAACAGATAGGTATCCATCGAATACTAACTTCGATGCACTCGTAGTAAATCTAAATTCATTTGCAGAAATTTTCACTGAAGTTGTTTCATATCTTGCCGGTTGCATACGTGATGCCACAAATCTCTTCCATATCAATTGATATAGACGGAATTGATCTCTACCTAACGATTCTTTAATCCTTGTTGGAGTCATATCTACGTATGTAGGACGAATCGCCTCATGCGCATCTTGAATCTTCTTCTTCGCATTCTTGTTTGCATCTTCGTCTGCTACATATTTCTCACTATAGTTTTCTTTGATGAATTCTTTTGCACTTGCGTCCGCTTCTTCTGATATACGCGTAGAATCTGTACGTAGGTAAGAAATCAAACCAATTGTTCCGCTACCTTTTATATCCACACCTTCATATAATTGTTGCGCAATACGCATCGTCTTTTGTGTCGAATAGTTCAACACCTTTGCTGCCTCTTGTTGCATTGTACTCGTTGTAAATGGCAATGGAGCTTTCTTGATACGTTCCCCTACTTTAATATCTGCAATTTTGTATTCTGCGCCTTCAAGCTTCTTTAAGATTTCATTCATCTGCTCTTCAGATTCAATCTCTATCTTACCATTTTCATCTCCATGGAATTTAGCAACTAATGGTTTCTTCTCGCCTTCCACTCGAATATTAGCCTCTAGCGTCCAATACTCTTTCGGTATAAATGCATTGATTTCATCTTCACGGTCACAAATAATTCGAAGTGCTACCGACTGTACTCTACCCGCACTCAGACCACGTTTTACTTTTGCCCAAAGTAACGGACTAATTTCGTAACCTACCATACGATCAAGCATTCTTCGTACTTGTTGCGAGTTAACTAAATTCATATCGATTGCTCTTGCTTGCTTTAACGAACCTTTAACCGCATTCTTTGTAATTTCATTAAATGTAATTCTGTTTGGCATGGTATCATCTAGCTTAAGTGCTGATAGTAAATGCCATGAAATTGCTTCCCCTTCGCGGTCGGGGTCAGTTGCGAGATAAACTTTATCTGCTTTCTTCACTTCTTTTCTTAACTTCGCAAGTAACTCTCCTTTACCACGAATCGTTATATATTTAGGTTCATAATCATTTTCATAGTCAATACCCATTCGACTCTTTGGTAAATCCCTTACATGACCACTCGAAGCTAACACTTCATAGTTAGAACCAAGAAATTTTTTTATTGTCTTTGCCTTTGCTGGTGATTCCACTATCACAAGATATTTTGGCATATAATCACTCCTTTAATTGTTAAGTGAATCTATATCCTATATTGTTTACTAATTCACTGTTCATCTATTTCGCGTTAATACGAAGTATCAACACTCCTATTACCACGGTCTAAACTTAAACTAGCATACACTATTTTTTTGTACGTTTCAAGCAGATTATTATTTTTTTTCGATTTCTAGGTTATATTTCCTATTTCTATTATCATTTCAAGACTTGTTACGAATGTAAAAACAATGTTTGTAATACATAGTACTGAGAAGACACTTCTTGAACCAGATTCTTCCGTTGTAAATGAAACATCACCTCCATCAACTTAGCAGTATCAAACCCCGTATCCATCAATAGTTTTTCAAAATGTATCGGTTCATATCCAAGCTTCATAAGCACCATCTTCTCTTCACTTGTTACTTGATTTTCAAAAAGTATGCTTATTTGATCACTACTTTTCTTCGCTCTAAGAAAAGGATATCGCTCTGTCAATTCCATTATAATATCGTCTGCTGATTGAATTAACTTTGCTCCATTTTGTATCAACTGGTTACACCCTCTTGATAACACATCTGTAATCTTTCCTGGCAATGCATAGATGTCTTTCCCTTGCTCCAAACCGCAATCTACCGTTATTAGTGTTCCACTCTTTTCCTTTGCCTCTACTACTAATATCCCATCGGACAAACCTGCAATAATGCGATTTCTAACCGGGAAATGAAATGCCAATGCAGGCGAACCCATTGGATATTCTGATAGGATTCCACCACACATTTCCACATCATGAAACAATTGATAATTTTCTCTTGGATAGCAAATATTCAATCCACTTCCAATCACTCCAAATGTTTTCCCTTCCCCTTCAAGCGCCCCTCTATGCGCATAACCATCAACACCTTTTGCCAGCCCACTTATTACTTGTACCTTATTCATTGCCAACTCTTTTGCTAGTTTACGCGCCGCTTCCATACCATATGCCGAGCACGCTCTAGCTCCAATGATTGCTATAGAAGGCAAATCCTCCTTTGGCAATTCTCCAGCATAGTACAAAAACCAAGGTGGATCATACATGTTCAGCAATCGTCTCGGATATTTTTCTTCCTCCTGTATAACAAAATGTATGTCTTTTGCAATCATTTTCTCATATAATCTATATTCTTCTTCTAAATCAGCACCTTTTAATATTGCCTCTTTCGCAGAATCCGATAGCCACTCAATTGCACTAATTTCATCTTTATCCACTGTAAATACCGCTTCAATTGTTCCATAATATGACAAAAGTTTCGCTGTTTCTTTGTATCCTATCCCCTCTTTCTTTGACCATGCATACCATAATAATTTTTGTTTTGAGCACTCCATCTATATTCCCTCCCAATATTTCTTATCCAAACTCCGATATCCAATTGCTTCATATAGATGTTCTTTCTGTATCGTTTCTTCTCCTGCTAAATCTGCGATTGTTCTACTCACTTTAAGAATTCTGTGATACGCACGTGCACTCAAATTAAGCGCATAAAACGCCTCTTCTATTATGCTTTCTTCCTCTACACCAAGTTTGCAATACTTCTTAACCTGTTTTGCATTCAACATAGAATTGAAGCGAATCCCTGTTCCTTGATATCGTTGGTTCTGTATCTTTCTTGCTTCTATAATTCTCTTTCGCATCTCGTCCGATGATTCTCCTTTATGTGAGCCAATTAATTCTTCATATTCTACAGGCGTCGTCTCGATACAGATATCAATGCGATCTAGCAATGGTCTTGATATTTTCCCAAGATACTTCTTTACTTGATGCAGAGAACAACTACATCTTTTCCTATCAGGATAATAACCACATTTACAAGGATTAAGCGCAGCAACTAGCATAAAATTCGCAGGATATCTGCACGTCGCTTGTAGCCTTGTAATTACAACCACCTTCTCCTCCAAGGGTTGTCGCAAAACCTCTAATGTCCTCGTTTGAAACTCCGGAAGCTCATCAAGAAACAATACTCCGCCAGAGGATAAGCTTATCTCTCCTGGTATCGGTATTCTACCACCTCCTACTAATGCTGTTGGCGAAATCGTATGGTGCGGTGCTCGAAATGGTCTATTATGTATCAGCACATTTTCTCCATCTAATAAACCTGCAATACTATACACTTTCGAGATTTCCATACTCTCCTCAAGACTCATCTGTGGCATTATACTTGGAATTCGTTTCGCCATCATCGTTTTCCCCGCACCTGGTGGACCTATAATTGCAATATTGTGCATCCCTGCAACAGCTACTTCAACTGCTCTCCTCATCAACTGCTGTCCAAGTAAATCAGCAAAATCATCATACTCTTGCTGCTTCTCATATTCAAACATCGCTTCAACGTCAACAAAACAAGGTTCTAGTATCCGAACCCCATGCCAGTACTCT
>NZ_JAVBNS010000069.1:0-7529 GCF_031551385.1 Anaerosporobacter sp. | reverse complement strand
ACTAGACATGATTGACGAGACAGTTGATGTACTTAAAACATTTACAGATTATGCGGATGAAGTACCAATACAGTATATTCAATTGAAAATCGACTTAAGACATCCGTGGGTAGGTAAGATGATAAAGGATATACCATTACCACCAGATACGTTGCTTGTACTGTTAAAAAGGAATAAAGAAAATATTGTGCCAAATGGTCAGATACATCTTAAGGAAGATGATGTATTAATATTAAGTGCAGCAGCTCCAGGAAACCTTGATGGTATCTCGCTAACAGAAAAGAATGTTACAAAAGGTGACGAATGGATTGGAAGACCAATTTCGGAGATTTCGAAAGAGGAAGATAAGTTAATCATAATGATACAAAGGCAGAAAAGAGTAATTGTACCGAATGGCAGTACGATTATTAGAGAAAATGATGTTCTTGTTATAAATCAAGCATAGGATAAAAGTAGTGAGATTTCCAATTGTCTACTATTACATAATTATTAATCAAATGTTACAATAATGTTACAATAATGTTACAACATGAGGTGTTAGATTCATAGCATACTCATTCATAACAAAAGGAGAGAATAATTATGATGAAATTAAAAAAAGTAGCTTTTGCTGTAGCAATGATGGTAACTGTAGGATCTGTAGCAACCCCTGTAGCTCAAGCTGCAAGTTGTAATACAAAAGCAGGCTGTACAACTCAAGCAACAAATAACAACTGTACATTCTCATCAGGCAAGTTATGTTATACAATTACTGGTAACAATACATGTACAGTAACAGGTCTTTCAGATTCTGGAGAGAATGCAACATCTTGCACAATTCCTTCAACAGTTACATGTAATGGTAAAACTTATAAAGTAAAAAATGTTGCAAGTAATGCATTTAAAAACTGCAATAACTTAAATTCAGTTAATTGTAACAAAGCTGTAAAAGCTTTAAGTTCAAATTGCTTTGGAAATGCGAAAGTTAAAATTTGCAAATAGGAATAATACATTGATTTAAATAAGAAAGAAAAACAAACTTCGTAATTGTACGTTGTAGAAATAATTCCGTAATTAGGATTTATTGCTGCAAACAATTGCGAAGTTTTGTTTTTGTGATTGTAAATACATCCATTTCTGTGATAAAATACAACATAGAGCAAAAAGTAGTGTACAAATGCTTGTGAATAATGCTATAATAATACTGTTTGAGCAGTAAGAACAAGAAAGCAATTTATGGAAATAGAAAGCTGAAAACTTGTTAATACTTATATTATAAGTTAGTGAAAGGTATGATGAATAATGAAAACTTGGAATAGAGTTTTGCTAAAACTTAGCGGAGAAGCATTAGCCGGAGACAAGAAGACAGGATTTGATGAAGCAACTTGTATTGAAGTAGCAAAACAAGTAAAAGAGTTAGTAGATAAAGGTGTCGAAGTAGGTATTGTAATCGGTGGTGGAAACTTCTGGAGAGGAAGAACAAGCGAGACAATTGATCGTACAAAAGCAGACCAAATTGGTATGTTAGCAACGGTTATGAATTGTATCTATGTGTCAGAAATCTTCCGTCATGTTGGAATGATGACACAAGTGTTAACACCATTTGAATGTGGTTCTATGACTAAGATGTTTTCAAAAGACAGAGCGAAGAAGTATTTCCAAAAAGGAATGGTGGTATTCTTTGCAGGAGGTATCGGTCATCCGTACTTTTCAACAGATACAGCAACAGTTCTTAGAGCAGTTGAAATTGAGGCAGATGTAATCTTGTTAGCAAAAGCAATTGATGGTGTTTATGATAGTGATCCTAAGACAAATCCATCGGCTAAAAAGTACGATGAGATTACAATTGACGAAGTACTAGATAAAAAGTTAGCAGTTATTGATTTATCTGCAACGATTATGTGCTTAGAGAATAAGATGCCAATGATGGTGTTTGGTCTTAATGAACCAAACAGTATTGTAAACACAGTAAATGGTAAATTTACAGGTACAAAGGTAACTGTATAAGTAACATAAATGATATAGTCCTAGATAGTGTTACCTGTATAATTATAAGAAAGATTTTGGAGGGAAAATAATGGATTCAAGAGTGGAACAATTTGAAGAAAAGATGCAAAAATCATTAGAAAGCTTAATAGAGGAGTTTGTAACTATCCGTGCAGGTAGAGCGAATCCTCATATTTTGGATAAATTAAAAGTTGATTACTATGGTACTCCATCTGGTATTCAATCTGTTGCAAATGTTTCTGTACCAGAAGCAAGAGTTATCATGATTCAACCATGGGAAAGTAGTTTAATCAAAGAAATTGAAAAAGCAATTTTAGTTTCTGATTTAGGTTTAACACCAAGTAATGATGGTAAAGTAATTCGTCTTGTATTCCCAGAACTTACAGAGGAAAGAAGAAAAGATTTAGTAAAAGATATTAAGAAAAAAGCGGAAGCTGCAAAAGTTGCTATTCGTAACATTCGTCGTGATGCAAACGATGCAATAAAGAAATTAAGCAAAGCAAATGAAGTTTCAGAAGATGAAGCTAAGGGATTAGAAGATCAAGTGCAAAAAGCTACTGATAAATTCGTTGCGGAAGTAGATAAAGTTACAGAAGCAAAATCAAAGGAAATTCTTACTGTATAATTTGTATTATAAACATAGATACAGAAAAGATTTATAGTGGTTAGAATAAGAATCGGGTTGTTCTTATACAATAAGTATAAGACAATCCGGTTTTATAGCATTATAGTGGGAGGAAATGAATTTGGCGAAAACTGTCCTCGAAGGAATACAAATACCAGAACATATTGCGCTTATACTTGATGGCAATGGAAGATGGGCAAAGAAGAGAATGATGCCGAGAAACTATGGGCATGCACAAGGAAGTAAGAATGTAGAGAAGATATGTAGAGCAGCATATAACATGGGTGTAAAATATCTAACAGTATATGCATTTTCTACGGAAAACTGGTCAAGACCAGAAGATGAAGTAGAAACGCTTATGAAGCTTCTTAATAATTATTTGAAAGACTGTATTAAGCAAACAACGAAGAATAATATGAGAGTTCGTATTATTGGAGATATTACACGTTTAGATGTTTCTATGCAAGAAAGAATCAAAGAACTAGAAGAATTAAGTAAGAATAACACAGGGCTTAATTTTCAAGTTGCATTAAACTACGGTTCAAGAGATGAAATTATACGTGCTGTGAAACGTTTGGCGGTTGATTGTGAGAATAAGGCACTGACGATTGATGAGATAGATGAGAAAGTGTTTGGTAATTATTTGGATACAAAAGATATTCCAGACCCAGATTTAATGATACGTACAAGTGGTGAGCAAAGATTGTCGAATTACTTACTATGGCAGATGGCATATGCAGAGATGTATTTTACAGATACATTATGGCCAGATTTTAGTGAAAAAGATTTGGAAGATGCGATACGTTATTACAATTCAAAAGAAAGGCGGTTTGGTGGACTAAGATAATTTTATGACTAATTCACACAAACAGATAGGAGACTCATATGTTTTGGGTGCGTTTTAGAAGTTCAGTAATGTTAGTTATTATAACATTATTCACGGTCATTATGGGAGGTAACTTACTGTTTGCAGTAATCGGGTTAATCTCATTAATTGGTTTAAATGAATTATATAAGTTGTTAAAAGTAGAGAATAGTTTGATTGGCTATATCGGTTATATCGCATGTATCATCTACTATGCGTTTATATATTTTGGAGAGAAAGAATATTTGATGCTATTTTTAGTAGTGTTTATGTTGGTGTTAATGGTAGCATATGTATTTACATTTCCAAAATATAAATCGGAACAAGTATTTTTAATATTTTTCGGACTATTTTATGTTGCAATTATGCTGTCACATATCTATCAAGTTCGTATGCTAGAGGATGGTTTGTGGTTCGTTTGGTTACTGTTTATCGGTGCATGGGGCTCAGATACTTGTGCATACCTTGTTGGTATCTCAATTGGGAAACATAAGATGACACCGAAATTAAGCCCTAAGAAATCGATAGAAGGTGGCATCGGTGGGATTGTTGGTGCTGCATTAATTGGATTTTTATATGGCTTAGCAATACAACATAAGATGGAGACGTTTGCGAATCCAGCGATTGCATTTGCAATTATATGCGGTGCATCAAGTGTTGTATCTCAGATTGGGGATTTAGCGGCTTCTGCTATGAAGAGAAATTATGATATTAAAGATTATGGCAAATTAATTCCTGGTCATGGTGGAATATTAGATCGATTTGATAGTATATTATTCACTGCTCCAATTGTATATTATCTGGCAGTGTTTTTGAGTAGATAATGGAAGAGAAAGATACAAGGTTGAAAGGGAAATTGATGAAGAAAATAGTAGTTCTTGGTTCAACAGGTTCTATTGGAACACAAACACTAGATGTAGTTCGTAGTAATTCAGATATGGAAGTTGTTGCTTTGGCAGCAGGCTCGAATATTAAGTTACTAGAAGCGCAGATTAGAGAGTTTAAACCATGTATGGTATGTGTGTGGGATGAAGAAAAGGCGAAGGAATTACGTATTCTTGTTCGCGATTGTCAAGTAGAGATAACAACTGGTATGGAAGGGTTATTGGCTTGTAGTGTGATAGAGGAAGCTGACATTGTATTAACAGCAATTGTTGGAATGATAGGGATACAACCAACGATTGCAGCAATTAAGGCAAAGAAAGATATTGCACTTGCGAATAAAGAAACATTAGTAACTGCTGGACATATCATAATGCCACTTGCACAGGAATATAATGTTAAGATACTTCCTGTAGATAGTGAGCACTCTGCGATTTTCCAAGCGTTAAACGGTGAGAATTATAGTCGTATTAGCAAAATATTATTAACAGCGTCTGGTGGTCCTTTTAGAGGGAAGACAACGGAACAACTGAAGAAGGTTACATTAGAAGATGCACTAAAACATCCAAACTGGTCAATGGGTAGAAAGATTACGATAGATTCGGCAACTATGGTCAATAAAGGATTGGAAGTAATAGAAGCAAAATGGCTATTTGGAGTGGGTTTTGACCAAATTGAAGTTGTTGTACAGCCAAAGAGTATCATTCATTCTATGGTTGAATTTGTTGATGGCGGAGTAATTGCTCAGCTTGGAACACCAGATATGAAACTTCCGATTCAATATGCATTAACATATCCGGATAGAAGGATCCTTGAAGGAGAACGTTTGGATTTCAAGACACTTTCAAATATTGCATTTGAAACACCAGATTATAATACATTCAAAGGTCTTTCTTTGGCTTATGAGGCGGGGAGATTAGGCGGAAGTATGCCTACTGTATATAATGCAGCAAATGAGAGGGCGGTTGCCAAATTCTTGAATCGAGAAATTACATTTCTTGAGATATACGAAATTATAGAGGATGCAATCCAGTCACATCACAAGGTAGATAATCCAAGTGTAAGCGAGATACTTCAAATAGAAGCACAAACATATGAAAGAATTGAATCAAAATTCCATGTGTAAGTACTTCGCAGAATACAGTTTACAGATGGTTATGGCTAGAAAACAGTGTGTGGCATAGAAAGGATAGGTATTTACATGAATATTATTATAGCGATATTGATTTTTAGCTTAATTATAATTATCCATGAACTGGGTCATTTCTTGTTGGCAAAGAAGAATGGAATAGGGGTAGTAGAATTTTCTGTTGGTATGGGACCAAGACTTTTTAGCTTTTTGCGTAACGGAACAAGATATTCGCTGAAATTATTCCCTATTGGCGGTTCTTGTATGATGTTAGGAGAGGATGAAGAGAATGATGATCCAAACTCTTTTGGAAAGAAAGGTGTTTGGGCGCGTATCTCTGTTATTGCTGCAGGGCCAATATTTAACTTTGTATTAGCGTTCGTATTAGCGATGATTGTTGTTGGCAATGTAGGTTATGACCCAGCTTCGATTCTTCAAGTCGGAGAAGGAACGCCTGCAATGGAAGCAGGTTTACAAGAGGGTGATGTTATTATCGCAATGGATGGTGATTCTGTAGATAATGGTCGTGAAGTAATGTTTCATCTTTTCTTCCACCCGACAACAGAGAAGGATGTAACATTGACGATTAATCGTGCTGGAGAAGAGCTTAAAATTACAATAACACCAGAAAAGAATGCAGATGGAGAATATAAGATGGGATTTTCTCCGAATCTGTATCGTACAAAAACAATCGCAACAACAGGCGAGAAGATGAGTGCATTAGGAGTTGTAAAATATAGTGCTCTCGAAGTAAAATGTTGGATTGTATCAGCAGTTCAAAGTGTGGGAGGTTTACTAACTGGTAAAGTTTCTACGAATGATTTAGCTGGGCCTGTTGCTATTGTTGACATGATAGGAGAAGGCATTGATAGTACGAAATCAGCAGGGTTATCAGCTGTTGTGATTCAGTTATTATATATGAGTATCTTATTAAGTGCTAACCTTGGTATCATGAATTTATTGCCATTACCTGCACTTGATGGAGGACGTTTGGTATTCTTAATAATTGAAGCTGTACGTGGTAAGCCAGTAGATCCTAAGAAGGAAGGCTTTGTTCATATGATAGGTCTTGCTTTGTTGATGCTATTAATGGTGTTTGTTATGTTTAATGATGTAAGAAAAGTGTTTGGATTAAGTTAAATTATAAGATTTAAGCTCTATGTGTAATCGAAGAAAGAACTATTTAGTTCTAGATTAGCGATTGGCATAGAGCTTTTTTCGGGAATATAATTTGTGCAAAAAAATGGAGAGTTATTGCTTGAATTGTACAAAACAAACAGGGATAAAGGTGCAAAATATTTGAAAATACATTTATTTTTGTTGAAAAACAATGAAAAACACAGGAAATTAGCACTGTAATCTAACAAAGTGTTGAATTATTGTGATTTTATGTTATAATAAATACATTGAAAAGTTGTTTTAATGACATTTTAATATTTAAATGGTGACAGTTTCCATTTGCTGTATAGCATAAAAAACTCAAAGACATAATGCTGAAGAGGGGGACTATATTATGAATCTTAATGTACTTAAAAATGAAGAGAAACAAATGAATCTTATTATGTTTTGTGTAAACATGGGAATACCTATTGCGGCGTTTTCTTTTGTCATGTTATTCTTGGGTGGTACGGCGAAAGATGCAAGTATTTTTATTATGGCTTTAATTGCTATTCCGACAAAGCTTTTTGAAAAACAGTTAGGTGCATTTGCAAAATATATCTATGTATCTATTATGCCAGTTGTCGGAGCCATTGTAATCGTATTTGCTAATGATGGTAAATTTGGTGCAATGACACAGGCATATTTTCTTATCCTCATACTGGCGGTTGCATACTATGATAAGAGAGTGGTTATTAGCAATGCGGTAATTACGGTTGCAGTCAATGCAGTTGCAATGATTATATTCCCTAAATCATATTTGCTTATGCACAATCTTCCAGTTTGGATTTTTATTATGATTGTATTTTTCCTAGGAGTAGCAACTGCTCTTATGATAGCTATGAGGACGTATCATTTGTTTGAAACGGTTGAAGTAAAAGAAG
>NZ_JAVBNS010000194.1:0-6733 GCF_031551385.1 Anaerosporobacter sp. | reverse complement strand
GAATGATTCTTGGGTTGACAAGTCAGACACCAATGCGCCGATTAACCAAGATTATATAACTGCCATCTTAGATAAACTAGTCAGCTTAGAGGCAAGTAAAATAGTTGTTGAGAAAGCAGAGGATTTGGCAGAGTATGGTTTAGAAAATCCTTCAGTGATTGTTCATATTCTAAGCGAAGATGGAAGTGATTTTGAACTTAATTTTGGAGATTCTCTAAGTAGCAGCTCTGGATATTATGTTAACTTAGCAGATGAGGAGGTAGTTTATGCAGTAGCAACAGGAGTGCGTTCCGTGTTTGAGCATACAAAGACAGAAATGTTGTCAATAGAAGAGTTCCCAACGATAACAGCGTCGAATGTTACGAATATTAATATAGTGAAAGATGGAGAAGAAATATTTAAGGCAGAGTATAATCAAGATGCAGCAGATGCAGGGGAATATTATGCTTGGAATATAGTAAAACCATATAGTACAGTGCAAAAAGGTAATCCAACTCAGTTTGATACATATTTTGAAAATTATAGTTCCGTATCATTCAATGAGTGTGTTGACTACATTTGTTCTGATTTGAGTAAATACGGTTTAGACAATCCAAGTACGACAATTGATTTGTCTTATTATGAAGAAACGATTGTTGATAGCAATTCTACGGAAGAAAGTAGTGCAGATACAACAACAGAAGAGTCGCAGACAATTCGTATAGAACATCAATTGACAATCCTTGTTGGTAATATGAATGATGCTGGAGAATACTATGTTCAAATAAAAACAGATGGAAGGAAATATGAGAATGCGATCTATACAATTAGTGCATCAACGATAGAGAATATGCTTGCAATTACGCCATATGATTACGTTTGTAATTTAACTCAATTAGTTGATATCACAAGTCTTGATACATTGAAGATAAAAGCAGATGGCAAATCATATGAATTAAAAGTTACTCCAAATCCAGATAAGAAAACGGAAGAAACAGAAGACAGTGAGGAAGTAGCTGACAGTTTATACTATTATAATGGTACGAAAGTAGAAGAGAAGGCATTCAAAAACCTCTATCAAGAATTAATCGGGATTACAACAACAGGAGACATTAAGAAGCAGGTGAGTGATACAACGCCTGTGTATGAATTTGATTTTATTCGAAATTCGGATTTATTAGAAGATTTACATGTTGAATATCTTCCATACGATGGTGTTAACTTCTACCGTGTATCAATTAATGGAGAAGAGAACTATTTAGTTGAAAAGGCAGCAGTAGATAAGGTGATAACTCTGCTAGAACAGTTTGAGACTGAGTAGTTTTATATTAGAGATAAGATAGAAAAGACTGATTCCTATGTAACAACATTGAGTTGTTGTTACAATAAGGAGTCAGTCTTTTTAATTATAGTAAGATATTGCTACCTATTTTGTAGGAGAATTTTTAGTCAGGTTTTTATTAGCTGTAGATAACATCAACTTAATTCGGTTAAGCTGATTTACCTCACTTGCACCTGGGTCATAGTCAACAGCTACGATATTCGATTCAGGGAAATGTTGACGTAATACCTTGATAACACCTTTACCAACAACATGGTTTGGCAGACAGGCAAACGGCTGGGCACAAACAATATTGTTAACACCAGAATGAATTAACTCAACCATTTCACCAGTCAAGAACCAACCTTCACCAGTTTGATTACCAATGGATACATAGTCTTTTGCATAATCAGCAAGTTCACTGATTTCTTTTGGTGGTTCAAAGCGTTTACTTGCCGCTAATTGTTTCTTCATCTCTTTACGATATTGCTCGATAAACCAGATACCGATATTGTTCGTAAATGCTTCTTTCTTTGGTCTGCCTAAATACTGTATCTTATAATTCGCATTGTAAGAGCCATATAGAAAGAAGTCGATTAAATCAGGCATAACAGCTTCTGCACCTTCTGCCTCTAGTAAATCTACTAGATTGTTATTGGCAGCAGGAAGGAATTTAACAAGAATCTCACCAACGATACCAACTTTAGGTTTTGTGATATCCAATAGTGGTAGTTCATCAAAATCTTTGATAATGCCACGAAGGTTATTCTTAAACTCCGAACGTTTTCCGTTTTGTACAGACTGCATACAACGTTCACGCCATGTTTGATATAAGGTATTCGCAGCACCTTTTTCTGCTTCATATGGTCTGGTGCGGTAAAGAACACGCATAAGAACGTCGCCATATACAAGTGCTTGTAATGCACGGTTTACAGCAGATGGTGTAAACTTAAATCCAGGATTTTTCTCAAGTCCAACTGTATTAATAGATACAACCGGAATATGTTCCATGCCAGCTTTGGCTAAAGCTCTACGAATAAAACTTATGTAGTTCGTAGCACGGCAACCACCGCCAGTTTGCGTAATAACAACGGCAACTTTATTAAGGTCATAGCTTCCAGATAAAAGGGCTTCCATAATCTGACCAACAACCATCAAAGAAGGATAGCAAGCATCGTTGTTAACATACTTGAGACCAACATCAACAGCTTCCTTATTATCATTATCAAGGACGATAACATTATAGCCGACAGAACGAAGGGCAGGACCTAAGAAGTCAAAGTGAATTGGTGACATCTGAGGGCATAATAATGTGTATTCCTCACGCATCTTTTCCGTAAAGATAACACGTTCGTAAGAAGTCGTCGTTGGCTTTAAGTCAATATGTTTCTTCTCGCGGTCACGTACTGCGGATAATAGAGAACGGATACGAATTCTAGCAGCACCTAAGTTATTAACTTCATCTATTTTAAGGACAGTATAAATCTTGCCAGCGTCGGTTAAGATGTCACTAACTTGATCTGTAGTAACGGCATCAAGACCACATCCGAAAGAATTAAGTTGAATTAATTCAAGGTTTGGTGCTGTCTTTACATAAGCGGCAGCAGCGTAGAGTCTTGAGTGGTACATCCATTGATCCATAACGATAAGTGGACGTTCAATCTTACCTAAGTGGCTAATACTGTCTTCAGTCAGTACAGCAACACCATACGATGTGATTAATTCTGGTATACCATGATTGATTTCTGGGTCAACATGATAAGGACGTCCTGCTAATACGATTCCTTTTGTTCCAGTTTCATTTAAGTAAGCAATTGTTTCTTCTCCCTTTTTCTCAACATCTGTTCTTGATTGGCATAATTCCAACCATGCAGCATGAGCAGCAGCTTTTATTTCTGTAGCAGGTATGTTATGGCTTTCCTTAAATACTTCAATAAGTCGTTTCGTTAAAATCTCTTCTGAAGTAAAGGCTAAGAATGGATTTTGATAAAAGATAGTATCGGTATCTAATTCATCTACATTATTCTTAATATTCTCGCCATAAGAAGTAACGATAGGGCAGTTGTAGTGATTTCCTGCTTCTGGTATCTCGTTGCGTTCGTAGTAAACACAAGGATAGAAGATATAATCAATACCTTGTTTGATTAGCCACATTACATGTCCGTGAGCTAACTTAGCAGGATAGCATTCTGATTCACTAGGAATAGATTCAATACCAAGTTCATATACCTTACGTGTTGATGATGGAGATAAAACAACACGGAATCCAAGTTCTGAAAAGAAAGTAAACCAGTATGGATAGTTCTCGTATTGGTTTAAAACTCTTGGAATACCAACTGTTCCACGGTAAGCTTTATCTTGATCAAGAGGTGTGTAGTTAAACATCCTCTTTAATTTGTATTCGAATAAGTTTGGAATATTGTCCTTGTTTTTGGCTTTTCCAAGACCACGTTCACAACGGTTTCCTGATATAAATTGTCTTCCGCCAGTGAAGCGATTAATTGTAAGTAAACAACTATTCGTACAGCCTTTACAACGAGCCATAGAAGTCTCGAATTTTAGTGAATTGATTTTATCAATCGTAAGCATGGTTGACTCAATACCTGGTGTATAACGTTCCCTTGCAATTAAAGCAGCACCGAAAGCTCCCATAATACCTGCGATATCAGGACGTACCGCTTCACGTCCAAGAATCATTTCAAAACTTCGAAGAACTGCATCGTTATAGAATGTACCACCTTGAACTACTACATTTTTACCAAGATCTTTTGGATCAGCTAATTTAATAACCTTATAGATCGCATTTTTAATTACAGAATAAGCTAAACCAGCAGAGATATCATCAACGCCAGCGCCTTCTTTTTGAGCTTGCTTTACCTTAGAGTTCATGAATACGGTACATCTTGAACCAAGGTCAATTGGATGTTTAGCAAATAAGGCTATTTTAGCAAAGTCAGCAACTTCATAGTTAAGTGATTTTGCAAATGTTTCAATGAAAGAACCACAACCAGAGGAGCAAGCTTCATTTAATTGAACGCTGTCAACCGTTTGGTTTTTAATCTTGATACATTTCATATCTTGTCCGCCAATGTCGATAATACAATCAACCGTTGGCTCAAAGAATGCAGCAGCATAGTAGTGAGATACCGTTTCTACTTCACCTTCATCTAGTAGTAGTGCTGCTTTAATAAGAGCTTCTCCGTAACCAGTAGAGCAAGAACGTACAATTCTAGCACTATCGGGAAGAAGGGTATAAATCTCTTTGATTGCTTTAAGAGTAGTTTTTAATGGACTTCCGTTGTTGTTGCTATAGAAAGAGTATAGTAACGAACCATCTTCTCCGACAAGAGCCACTTTCGTTGTAGTTGATCCAGCATCAATACCTAGGAAGCAATCGCCTTCATAAGTTTTAAGGTCAGATTTTACAACAGTATGTTTTGCATGACGTGTTGTGAAGTCTTCGTATTCTTGCTCATTAGCAAATAGTGAGTCCATACGAGAAACTTCGAATTCCATATGAATCTTTGAAGAAAGCTTTGTTAACATATCTTCAATTGGAGATACAGCGTCAAACTTACTGTTTAATGCAGATCCAATAGCGGCAAATAGATGGGAATTATCTGGGGCAATTGTCGTTTCGGGTGTAAGATTTAAAGTTCGAATAAAAGCTTCTTTTAGTTCAGATAAGAAGTGAAGTGGACCACCTAGAAATGCAACGTTTCCACGAATTGGTTTACCACAAGCAAGACCACTGATTGTCTGATTAACAACTGCTTGGAAAATAGAAGCTGATAAATCCTGCTTTGTAGCACCTTCGTTAATTAATGGTTGAATATCCGATTTAGCAAATACACCACATCTAGCTGCAATCGGGTAGATTGCCTTGTAGTCTTTCGCATATTCATTCAGACCAGTAGCGTCTGTTTTTAATAATGTAGCCATCTGATCGATGAAAGAACCAGTACCACCAGCACAGATTCCGTTCATTCTTTGATCGATGCCATTTGTAAAGTATATAATCTTGGCATCTTCCCCACCAAGCTCGATAGCCACATCAGTCTGTGGTGCATAGTATTGTAATGCCGTAGATACTGCGACAACTTCTTGAACAAATGGAACTTCAAGATGTTTTGATAATGTAAGACCACCAGAACCAGTGATTACAGGTGATATAGAACAATTTCCTAATTGTTCATATGCCTTTGCTAAAAGAGAGTGTAATGTCTCTTGTATATTAGCATAATGTCGTTCGTAGTCAGAAAATAAAATGGTATGATTTTCATCAAGAACTGCGATTTTAACAGTAGTTGAGCCGATATCGATACCAAGAGTATAGATTGTATTATTCATTTGTAACCAGCTTACGCTGTCCCTCCTTAATTATTGAACCACGCGTCAGCTTTGCTGACATATATCCTGCACAATATGTTCTAGTTAATAAATATTCAAAGAACCATGACCATTATACGACATATAATTAAAATCTTCAACTCATTTTGCAAAACAGGTAGTTGGACATTATTTAAAACTATACACATTCTTGGATAGTTTTGAATATATTAGTAGTGTGTAAGTATTGTGAATAATTAGTCGTGAAAGGATCGGTAAGAATGAGAAATTTTGATCGTTGTAGAGGCGTTGTGCATATAATTAAGAAAGGGGATACCTTATATGGAATCAGTAGACAGTATAATATTCCATTGGCTTTAGTTATGCGTGCGAATCCATATGCAGATGTATATAATTTGCAAATCGGTGATGAACTCTGTGTTCCAGTAACAAGCAGAGGAGGAATCAGCAATATCTGTACAGGGAATGAAACTTGTGTAATAGAAACACCAGAGACTCCAATCATTCCAGTTGTACCTATTATACCGACAGTACCAGTTACCCCATCAACACCCGTAATGCCAGATATGACAGGAACAGGGTTGATTAGTTATATTATTAAGGATGCAGAAACATTAAAAAGTATCCTTGAGAAATTTGATATTGATTTAGAAGACTTTTTAGGAAGCAATGATATGTCAACACTTTTATTACAGCCGGGCATGAGAATTAGTATACCAGATAGAAGGATGAGTGAAGAAGAATAGAAGTTAAAATTATAAAACTGTTGGGTGGTTATCTAGCTCGACAGTTTTATGATTTTCTTCATATTTTAAATAGCAGTGTAAATATTCAGTTTCTGGAGAGGATGAAATGTAAAATAATTACTTACATTTTGTTTTTAAAGTGTTTGACAAACGGTATTGTTCCACATATAATAAATGTGGTTAGAAACACAGTGGAAATTGTAGTTATGTGTAAACTGTTGTGATGTAAAAAAGAAAGGATGTGGATTATATGGAAGGTGGACCGAGTAGTCATCGGCAAACAAGTTTTAATAATACATTAATATTGAAACAAAGAAACTTAAAAACTAAATATAAT
>NZ_JAVBNS010000049.1:0-5072 GCF_031551385.1 Anaerosporobacter sp. | reverse complement strand
GAAGAACAATAACAATTAAATACGAAGCAGGGGATTTCTATGTTGGACAAGGCTACAAGGCTGGAGCCAGAAATTGTTATAATAGCAATGGCTATTATGTGAGTCCCATTGGATTTGGAAATGCTACGGTATGTAAAGCGTCAAAACTGATTCTTAGAGTAGAAGTGGATGGTTTGTTTCGTGATGTGTGGGTTGACAGATTTTTTAAAGATAATCTCGGAAGATTAACTGAGAAAAGAAGATGTGCAATTATGCATACAATGCCCGATTCTATAGTATTAGAAGAGAATTTGAGCAGAAATGGTGAGCTTTATTATACTACTTCCGAGAATGATATGAATTTATGGCTGAATCGGGTCAACAGACTTTTATATTAATTAAAATGAAGGTACAATTGACTATATTCTAGTTTACTATCTAGAGGAAAAAGAGTAATGATTGAGGGTGGTGCTGGGTGAGAGGCGGTATATAGGAAAATGTAAATTACATTAAAGAAATCAGTTGAAAAGTTTGGTCTGATTTGCATATCTAATTAAATATGGACTTATGTAAAAGTTAATAAAAATTTATATTGGCTATAGTCTGGAATAGTGTGAGAGAACATGTGGTTATAATTAATTATATGATATGAAAGGAAGTTAATAAATGTTTGATTCTATGCTTGAAAATGGTTTGGATTTTATAATTTCTTCTGTAAATCATATGTATAAATATGAAAAAGAAGAATCTATAAACAAGTTTTGCGATAATGATATAAAAAAATATAATTGCATTGATTGTCATAAGCATACATTAATTTTTCCTAATGGTAAATATTTATGTTTATCTTGTAATCAGAGTCACTATACTGATGATGATATAAAATTTTGTGAAAGATGTGGTAATCCTTTTTTTGATTTTGAAGACTCATCATTATGTGAAGAATGCCTTTCTAAAGAGTAGGGACATAAAATCTGTATAACACCTCTTTTTCTTTTAAGAAAACTAGTAAAGGCGGTGGGTGATGCCAATGTTTAACCATGAAGATTACAGAGTATATCTTGTTCGTGGAAAAACAGATATGCTCAATAAAGTAAAAAATCCCTGTGAAATCGTTTAGCATAACTTAATGTTAGATTAAACCTAAAAGATTATTTGGGGTTTCTGCAATAGATAAGTAATACAACCGACAAAAAACGCCTTGAGCATCCTATAAACTCAAGGCGTTCCTTGTTTCTATACCTCTTTTAACCCTTTCCTAAATATCCCCATCCACAGGCTCAAACACCCTGCGACTATGCACTGTAGGAGACGCAAGAGCATCTTTAATTGCGTGTTCACAGAAATATTCTTGAGAATCCAACTTAGCTTTCCCTCTCTTATCAACTTTCTCATAACTTCCATCAGGTTTTAGTATATGAGCTTTTACAGTATCCTGAAGTTGAATATCAAGGATTTGCTTCACTTCACTACGAAGCTGCTCGTCTTCAACAGGGAAGAGAATTTCAACACGTTTATCTAAGTTACGAGGCATCCAGTCAGCACTTCCCATATAAACTTCTTCATAGTCATTATTATAGAAGTAGAAGATTCTGGCATGTTCAAGGAAGTTACCAACAATCGAGCGAACCGTAATATTCTCGGAAACGCCTTCAACACCAGCTTTTAAACAGCAGATACCTCGAATGATTAAGTCGATTTTAACGCCAGCATTACTTGCTTCATAAAGGGCGGCGATGATAACGGCGTCACAAAGGGAATTCATCTTAGCAACAATATGAGCTTTCTCTCCATTGCGGGCATGAGTAGTCTCGCGTTGAATTAGCTCAAGGAACTTGTCGCGTAGCCATAAAGGCGCAAGTGTTAATTTGTTCCAGCTAAGAGGTTCTGAATAACCTGATAACATGTTAAATACAGCAGTAGCGTCTTCGCCGATTGGAGCAGAACATGTTAACAGACCCATATCGGTATATAGTTTAGCAGTAGAGTCGTTGTAGTTACCTGTACCAAGGTGAACATAGCGACGGATGCCATCTTCTTCTTTTCTGACAACAAGAGTAATCTTGCTATGTGTTTTAAGGCCTACAAGACCGTAGATAACATGGCAACCAGCTTTCTCAAGTTTCTTTGCCCAGATAATATTAT
Organism: Anaerosporobacter sp.; assembly: GCF_031551385.1. Classification (GTDB taxonomy): domain Bacteria; phylum Bacillota; class Clostridia; order Lachnospirales; family Lachnospiraceae; genus Anaerosporobacter. The sequence goes on along the minus strand of NZ_JAVBNS010000049.1, from coordinate 2,948 downwards.
TCTCTTCATCGAATCTAGCTTTTAATTCTACGAGAACAGATACTTGCTTGCCATTCTCGGCAGCCTCTGCTAAAGATGCAATAATAGGAGAGTGGCTACTTACGCGGTAAAGCGTTTGCTTAATTGCTAGTACGTTAGGGTCTTTTGCAGCTTGACGAACAAAGTCAACAACGGGGTCAAATGTTTGGAATGGATGGAAGAGGAGAATATCGTTCTTTCTTATCTGCGTAAATAAATCCTCATCGTGATTCAATGCTCTAACAGGTTGTGGAGTATAGTTTGGTTTTTTGAGGTGGTCAAAACCATCAAGACCATAAAGTTTCATTAAGAATGTTAAATCTAAAGGTCCGTTAGCAGTATAGATGTCCTCTTGCTTAATGTTGAGTTCTTTACGAAGGATTTTAAGAAGGCGTTTATCAATTTTATCTTCAACTTCTAATTTGATAGCTTCTCCCCATTGGCGTTTCTTTAATTGCTTTTGAATTTCGTTAAGTAAATCAGCAGCTTCATCTTCATCAATTGTTAAATCGGCATTACGCATAATACGATATGGGTAAGCGCAGATAACGTTGTAATTTAGGAAGAGCTTATTAATGTTCTTCTCAATTATTTGTTCAAGAAGAATCAATGAAGTTACCTCTGGATCAGTAGAAGGAATCTGTACAACACGAGGAAGAACTGCAGGTACTTGAACGGTTGCAAAGTCGTAAGTTCCGGTTGATTTTTTATCGCAAATTAATGCGCCAATATTCAAAGATTTGTTACGAATCAATGGGAATGGACGAGAGGAGTCTACAGCCATTGGTGTTAAAACAGGGTACACATCATTTTGAAAATATTGGTCTACATAGTTACTTTGTGAGCTGTCTAAATCTTCGTATTGTGTTATGATTTGGATATTGTTTTGTTTGAGCTGAGGGATAAAAGAACGGTTAAATGTATTGTATTGTGTATTCACTAATTCATGAGTTTTTATAGTGATTTGATCTAATTGTTCTTTTGGTGTAAGTCCAGCAATATCGGGTTTTGAATAATTTGCATTAACCATATCTTTAAGAGAGGCAACACGAATCATGAAGAATTCGTCTAAGTTAGAAGCTGTAATGCTAAGGAATTTTAAACGCTCTAATAGAGGGAGAGATTTGTCTCTTGCCTCGCTTAAAACACGGTAGTTAAATTCAATCCAGCTTAATTCGCGGTTCGTATAGTAGGCTGGTTTGCGGTAATTTATTTTCGTAGTGCTCATATAGTTATTAATCCTTTCCTTATAGGTAATATGTTAGGCTGGCGAGGCTGTTTGAACTTACCTCAAGTAGCGTATTAGGTTGAAACACTTCGCCATGGTCCTTGTCGTCCTAACTTCTGCGTAGTTTTAATTGTGGTCGAATACCATAAACTTCTTCAAAAAACTCTGCTTTCTTTTCGAATAACCCACGCTCAAGAGTAGTATCTTCTAGTGTAGTTCCTGTTATAACTAAATGATTGTCACGGTAGGTAACAGAGATATTCGTGAATTTTTGCTTATGGCTCTTATCCATAGCATTCGCAAGCCTGAAGATTGCGGATAATTTAGATATCTTAATATACGTATCTTTATTGAATGAATTATTAAGGTCATCGTATTCGGGATAGTTTCCGCTATTGAAACGAACTAAATACGCAATTAATTCTCTTTCTGTATGAGATAATCCAATAATTTCAGTGGATAAAATAATTTGGTATGAATTAAGCGCACTTGCATTAAGATTAATGTATTTTCCGCAATTGTGAAGTATAACAGCGATTTGTAATAATAGGCGATCACGATTGTTAAGTCCGTGTAATTTAGTTAACCCATCAAACAACGCTAAAGCAATATGTTCAACATTTTCCATATGAGGTAAATTGCAATGGTATCTACGTGCAATGTTTTTCGAGGCGTTGATAATATCTAATGTGAAATCGTGAGTAAGGTTTACTTTTTGTTTCTTCTGAGCATAATCAACTACGAGACCGTCAGATAGAGAAACACCAGGAATCCACATAGTAGAAGCTTTCGTTTCTTCGAACATCTTATAGTAAATCATAGCAGTTGGGATGAGTAAAGAAGCTTGCTCCTTTGATATTTGAAGGCAATTGCTGATTTGGCTTAAATTTTTGGATAGTAGTTTTGTGTATAGAGAATGGAAACCACTACGATCCAAAGAGTCGTTTTTGTCAGATTGGAGCTTTTGAGTGTTCTCTTGCTCTAGGTAATTCTTGAATCGAAGTAAATCATTAAGATTATCACCGATAGCAATAATATTACGCAAGTTAATATCGGATAAGAAAAAGTCTTTGAATATCTGTAAATCATTCGTAATATATTCTTCCAAAAGATTGTTAAAATTTATTGTCTGAGCCTCCATTGTTGAAAGAATTTCTCGAATACGAAGAGAACCTAGTTTGATATTTTGCGTTGTAATTAAAGAGCCTTTGTTGAACAAAGAAATCTGGATACTACCTGCACCAACATCTACAATAGCAGTACCGTGTTCAATAATTTGATTGAAATGCTGTTCTTTCAATGCAACTGCTTTATAAAGAAGAAATCGTTGCTCTGAGTTGCTTAATATAGAAACTTTTAATTTGGATGTAAGTTTGATTTGATCAAGAATAAGTAGCTTGTTTATGGCTTCTCTTAAAGCACTTGTTGCGCAAGCAGTATAATCCTCTACTTGATATTCTTTCATTTTGCTTGTGAAGCTTTGTAAAACTTGACAGAGTTCATTTACCGTAGTATGGCTTATCTTTCCATTCGTATAGGCTTCTGAACCTAGCTCAATTGTATGACGCACATAGTCAAGCTCTTTGATTCCGTATTTTTTTGATACTTCATATATTTTCATTGATACCTCGTTAGATCCAACATCTATCGCAGCAAATGTAGTGTATGGCATACAAACCCTCCCTTATCTTGGATAACAGGT
>NZ_JAVBNS010000132.1:0-9591 GCF_031551385.1 Anaerosporobacter sp. | reverse complement strand
AAGAAATGTTGGAATATAAGTTGTAGAGCCGTATACGAGACCCGTACGTACGGTTCAATGAGAGGGAAATAATACTAGCTATTATTTCTCTACTCTATTAAGGAGGTACTAACATGACAGATAAAGAATATATGAAGTTAGCAATAAGATTGGCGAAACAAGGTTCTGGAAGGGTCTCGCCGAATCCTTTAGTAGGAGCAGTTGTTGTGAAAGATGGAGTGATTATTGGGAAAGGATACCATGAAGAGTATGGTCAACTTCATGCGGAGCGCAATGCACTAGCAGATTGCAAGGTTTCACCAGAGGGTGCAACGATGTATGTAACATTAGAGCCATGTTGTCATTATGGAAAGACTCCACCATGTACAAAAGCGATTATGGAAAGCGGAATAAAACGTGTCGTAATTGGTTCACTAGACCCTAATCCGATTGTTGCAGGAAATGGAATAAAGGAGTTAAGGGAAGCAGGAATTGAAGTCGTTTATGGTGTATTAGAAAAGGAATGTAATAAGTTAAATGCTGTGTTTTTTCACTACATAAGAAAAAAAACACCCTATGTGGTTTTGAAATATGCCATGACGATAGATGGAAAAATTGCTACATATACAGGGGCATCAAAGTGGATAACTGGAGAACAGGCAAGAGAAAATGTGCATAAAGATAGAAATCGCTATAAAGCTATTATGGTAGGAGTTGAGACGGTAAGAATGGATGACCCAATGCTTACTTGTCGAGTTGAAAACGGAGTGAATCCGATACGCATTATATGTGATTCAACGTTGCGCATCCCATTTGATTCGCAGATTGTTCAAACGGCAGCGGACATACCAACGATAATAGCAACAGCTTGTAAAGACGAGCAAAAACAAAAACCTTACACGGAAGCAGGGTGCGAAATTATTGTTGTCGGCGTAGAAGATGGGAAAGTGAATCTTGAGGAGTTAATGAGGGAGTTAGGAGAACGACGTATTGATAGCATCTTGTTAGAAGGGGGAAGTAAACTCCATTGGTCGGCTTTACGGAGTGGTATTGTGAATAGAGTGCAATGTTACATTGCACCAAAGATATTCGGAGGGGAGTGTGCAAAAACACCGATTGCAGGAGAAGGTGTATCGCTTCCAGAACAGGCAGTACGTCTTAAAAATATGGAAATCAAGCAGTTAGGCGAAGATTATCTTATAGAGGGGGAGGTGGAAAAGAATTGTTTACAGGAATTGTAGAAGAACTAGGTGTAATTACACAGATACAAAGGGGAAGCTATTCTTCCATACTTACGATACAAGGAAATGTAATATTTGAGGATATGCAGATAGGAGATAGTATCGCAGTGAATGGTGTATGCCTTACGGTAGTTCGACATAGTAAAGATACATTTACAACGGATGTTATGCATGAAACGTTAAATCGTTCATCCTTAAGTGCGCTAAGAATAGGAATTGCTGTTAACTTAGAGCGAGCAATGAAGTTAGGAGGGCGATTTGGAGGGCATATTGTTTCTGGACATATTGATGGAACAGGAATTATTAAGGCGGTTGAGAAAGATGACAATGCCGTTTGGTATATCATTGAGGCAAGTGAGGAAATCGTAAGATATATCGTTGAAAAAGGCTCGATTGCAATTGATGGAATCAGCCTTACAGTGGCAAGTGTTTCAAAGCATGAATTTCAAGTTTCTGTGATACCACATACTCTTGCAGTAACTAGTCTGAATCAAAAAAAGACAGGTGATATTGTTAATTTAGAGAATGATGTTATTGGAAAATATGTTGAGAAGTTGTTAGGAGTGGAATCACCAACAAAAAAAGAAAGTGCCATCACAATAGATTTCTTAATGAAACATGGATTTTAATAGGTAGTTGCAAAACTCAATTTATAGATTTGTAAGCTTCTTGCCTAACGTATGCTAACACAAAATACGCTTCACATCTAAGGACTTCTAGGTGTATACGGAAAATCTTCAAAAGTTACGGAAACGCCTTCGATTCGGCATCCTGCCTCAGCTCAGGCTGGCTCGGCGTCCATGCCTCGCCTTCCTAGGTTACTAAAGTATACACCAAGAAGTACTATAGATGTTTTGCTATCATTTTTTAGTTAGCGTACGTTAGTCAAGAAGCAGTCAAGTATATCAAGAGTTTTGCAAGTATCATATAAATTAGAGGAGGATAAGCATGTTTGAATATAGCACGATAGAGGAAGCTCTTGAGGAGCTTCGTCAGGGTAGAATAATTATGGTTTCGGATGATGAAGATAGGGAAAATGAAGGGGATTTTATATGTGCTTCTGAATTTGCTACTACAGAGAATGTTAATTTTATGGCTACCTATGGAAAAGGTTTGATTTGTATGCCGATGAGTCAGGAAATCGCAGATAAATTACAATTTATGCAGATGGTATCAAACAATACCGATGCACATGGGACTGCATTTACGGTTTCGATTGATTATGTGGATACAACAACAGGAATTTCTGCGGCAGAGCGAAGTATAACAGCTATGAAATGTGTAGAAGATGAGGCAAAGCCAGAAGATTTCAGAAGACCGGGACATATGTTTCCATTACTTGCAAAGAAAAACGGTGTATTAGAAAGAGCTGGCCATACAGAGGCTACTGTAGATTTAATGCGTTTGGCAGGATTAAAGCAATGTGGATTATGTTGTGAAATTATGAATGATGATGGTTTCATGATGCGCACGCCGGAGTTAATTGAACTAGCAAAAAAATGGAATATCAAATACATTACAATTAAAGCATTGCAAGAATATCGTAAGAAGCAAGAACAATTAGTAAAATGTATTACTAAGACAAAGATGCCAACGAAATATGGTGAATTCGTTGCTTATGGGTTTGAGAATCAATTGAATGGTCAAGAGCATATCGCACTTGTAAAAGGGGATATCGGGAATGGAGAGAATGTTTTATGTAGAGTCCATTCAGAATGTTTAACTGGGGATGTGTTTGGTTCGAAACGCTGTGACTGTGGACAACAATTTGAAGCAGCACTCAAACGAATTGAGAAAGAAGGAAGAGGAGTTTTACTATATCTTCGCCAAGAGGGAAGAGGGATTGGACTAATCAATAAGCTTCGTGCATATGAGTTGCAAGAGCAGGGACTAGATACGCTAGAAGCCAATCTTGCATTAGGTTTTCCCGGAGATATGAGAGAATATTATGTTGGAGCACAGATGCTTAGACAACTTGGTGTAAAATCACTTAGACTTATGACGAATAATCCTGAGAAGATACAAGGGCTTAATGTCTATGGTATTGAAATTGAAGAGCATGTACCAATTCAAGTAGAAGCAACAGAGCATGATATATTCTACTTAAGAACAAAACAGCTAAAGATGGGTCATACATTAAATTATTAATAATAGAAAAAATCAAAAAAGGAGAAAGATAATATGAATGTTTATGAAGGAAAGTTAGTTGCTAAAGATATGAAAGTAGGTATCGTTGTAGCGAGATTTAATGAGTTTATTACTTCTAAGTTGCTTGGGGGTGCGATTGATGCTTTAACACGTCATGATGTTAAGGAAGAGGATATTAGTGTTGCATGGGTGCCAGGGGCTTTTGAAATTCCGCTTATTGCAGGAAAGATGGCTAAGAGTAGAAAGTATGATGCTATCATTTGTTTAGGTGCAGTAATTCGTGGAAGTACATCGCATTATGATTATGTATGTAATGAAGTATCGAAAGGGGTTGCTAGTGTTTCTTTAGAAAGTGAAATTCCTGTTTTGTTTGGGGTAGTAACAACAGAAAACATTGAACAAGCGATTGAAAGAGCAGGAACGAAAGCAGGAAATAAAGGATATGATTGTGCAGTTAGTGCGATTGAAATGGTTAATTTAATAAAAGAATTAGGCTAAAACAGGGACACCAATTTGGAGGAGATGATTCAAATTGGTGTCTTTATTTTTGTATAAGTCCATTTTCTCTTTTTCTGTACAAAAAAATTGGAACCATTTTTTATTAACTATCGTCTAATATATATAAGGCATAGTAAATCAATGTTGTGTTTGGTGTTGTTCTGAGCTAGATAGCGATATTGTACATACAAGTTAAGGTTAAAAAGGAGAGATGATAGAATGGTTAAATTCAAGAAATTTTGCGTAAGAGGTTTGATTGTAGTGGTTACGATTACAGGAGTTTTATTTTCAGTGATAGGGTGTTCAACAAAGATAAGTAATACGAATACAGTAATTGATGAGAATACAGACAAGGAAACAAATAAAGAAACAAATAAAGAAACAAATAAAGAAACAGAGGAAGAAAAGGGCGTAAACCAAGAAGTAGAGACAAATACAGATTTAAAAATAAATGATAATAATCAACCAGAAGTTGACTTTACAAAGCAAGCAGTAGGTTTTTCTGTGGAACTATTTAAGAAAACGAGAAAACCGAGTGAGAATTCATTAGTTTCACCAATATCAGTATTAATGGCATTATCAATGACTGCAAATGGAGCAGATGGAATCACAAGGGAAGAGATGCAACAGTTACTAGCGAGTGGAGATTCGATTGAGAATTTAAATATATATTTGGACACATGCAGAAAGCAGTTGATATCGAAAGATAGTAAGCTTAGTTTAGCAAATTCAATCTGGTTTAGAGATGATAAGGATAGATTGACAATTGAACAAGAATTCTTACAGACAAATGAAAAATATTATGATGCAGAGATTTTTGAAGTACCATTTAACAAAACTACAGTAGATGATATAAACAAATGGGTGGATAAGCATACACAAGGAATGATTCCACATATGGTAGATACGCTAGATAATGATTCCATTATGTGTCTAATTAATGCGGTAGTGTTTGATGCTGAATGGGAGAATGTATATACGAAGGATAAAGTATTTAATGGAACGTTTACTAATTCGAATGGAATAGAGCAAGATGTGCAGATGATGTTGTCGAATGAATATTCCTATATTGATGAAGGAAATGTAACAGGTTTTATTAAGAATTATAAAGATAAGCAATATAGTTTTGTTGCATTATTACCAAACGAGGGAATTAGTGTGGACGAATATGTGGAGTCACTTACTGGAGAGAACTTACTATCTGTTATTGAAAGTGCGCAGTCAACAACTGTAATGACAAGACTTCCTAAGTTTGAATATGATTATGAAATTGAGATGAATGAGGCACTAGAAAAGCTTGGTCTACAAACAGCATTTGATGTGAATCATGCGGATTTTTCTAAATTAGGAAGTTCAAAAGAGGGAAACATCTTTATAGGTAGAGTGCTTCATAAATCCTATATTGCTGTTGATGAACTAGGAACAAAAGCAAGTGCTGCTACAGAAGTTGAGATGAGAGACGGTTCAGCATTGATTGAATATTCTGTTACACTTGATCGCCCTTTCGTATATGTTATTATTGATAATACTACGAAGTTGCCAATCTTCATAGGAACTGTAATGGATATTGTATCTTAAAGAAAAGCAGTGTATACTTAGAATTGCTGTAATGCCGATGCTATGGTAGCATTGTAATAATAGCACTGCCATAATGGCGGGAAAATCTAAGAGAAAGAAAGTATAGTAAGATGACGATTGAATTAGAGAAACATTATAATAAATTTTGTGAAGATAAGAGATTAACAAGAAGACATGGTCAGGTAGAATACATTACATCGATGAAATATATTCATGAATGTCTTGAAAATATGACAGATGTCAAAATACTAGATGTTGGAGCTGGGACAGGGAGATATTCCGTTCAATTAGCGAATGAGGGATATGATGTAACAGCAATTGAACTTGTTAAATATAATCTTGGTATATTAAAATCAAAGAAAAGTACGGTAAATGCGATGCAAGGTACAGCTCTTGATTTGTCGAGATTTGAAGATAACACATTTGATATGACGCTTGTTTTTGGACCAATGTACCATCTATATAAGCAGGAAGACAAGGTAAAGGCACTAGAGGAAGCAAAACGAGTTACCAAGGTAGGTGGTGTGATTCTAGTTGCGTATATTATGAATGAATATAGTATAATCACACATGGATTCAAAGGAAATAACATGAAAGAGTGTATAGAAACAGGAAAGATAACGGAAGATTTTCATTCGGTATCTGAGCCAGAAGATTTGTACGATTATGTACGGATTGAAGATATTAATGGCTTGAATGAAGAAGTTGGACTTCGTAGATTAAAGTTAATTGCAGCGGATGGCCCAGCTAACTATATGCGACCTGTGTTAAATGCGATGGATGAAGAGACATTTGAATTGTTTGTAAAGTATCATCTGACAACTTGCGAGCGACCAGAACTATTAGGCGCAAGCTCACATACACTAGATATCTTAATAAAATAGTGAAACAGAGATGCCATATAATTGCCGAAGTACTGACATAATCAAGTACTAGAATAAACATAACATAAAGTGATGATAGCAACTTGAGTTTGTCACTTTAATATAAGGAGGCAGGCATATGGAAAAGAGAAAAGGCTGGAATAGAATTATTGCATGGTTTTTGCTATGTAGTTGTGTTGTTACATGTACGCAGTTTATTCCAGAAAAAATTGCAGCGGCAGAGAAAGTAGCACAATCTTCTGAGTTAGTAGTGAAAGACCAAGGGTATCTATATTATAAAAAAGGGACGGTAGGATCTGATTATAAATTAGTTTCACAAAAAGTAGGAACGACGAAGACAACGACATTAACGACAAAAGAGATAAAGAATTTTTATGTTCAGAACAAATATGTATATTATGTTGTTAAGGATAGCAAAACATCAAAAAACAGCATCTACCGAGTAGGGCGAGATGGTAAGAATACAAAGTGTCTTGTAACAGTGAATAAAGGTGAAATTATTGGAATCGTAGGAGACTATGTATACTATTCTTATTATAAGAATTACGATAAGATGATTATAGCAAGAATACAAGTAGCGGCTAAGAAGGGGTCAAACAAAATTCTTAGCACAACAAGTACGAATTACTATAATTTTAAACCAGTTATTGCAAACAATCGAATCTATTACACAAATAATAAACGAACAATTATCTATTCTATGACATTGGGCGGAAAGACAACAGAAAAACTAATTTCAGGTACTTCTGTGGACAGTTTAACGGTAGGAAAAGATGGCTTATATTATCTATGTAATAAAAATACAGGGACGATAAAGAGTTGTACAACCGATGTAATGAAGGTTTCATTCAAAGGAAAAGTAACAAAATTAGATTCCTTTAATCAGAAAAAAGTCAGTGATTATCGTGTGAAGGCTGGTAAAGAAGCAGCAAACGATTATACAAGTTTTACAGTTAAATTACATCAGGTAACAACAGATAATGTATACTATTCTCTTTCAGATGATCAGTATATCTCATATCTATTTAAGGCTTCAACAGATGGAAGTAGCGTCAAGAGGATAATGGACGAGAAGACATATGAATCTTATGATGGTTATGTTCTTGGCATGGGTAGCTACTTGAGTGCTACGAATTACAAATTATTTTCATATTGTAATGGTGAAGATTCGGCGCATTATTATTATAAAGATGCATCGGGAACGTATGTACTTACTATTGCACCGTCAAATATTAAGATCGTTGATGGTACGGCATATTACCAAGTAATACAGTCAAAAAAGGCAGTGTTTAAAAATGCTACAATAGAAAAGTTGTTAAAAAAATAGCCAAACTATAGTTGGCTTATAATGAAATAATAAAAGTATAAGACAAAAACTTTGTAGAAAAATAGAACTTCTACAAAGTTTTTGTCTTGTTGTCGTTCATTGATACAGTCTGATAAACGTGTTATACTAGTTATTGAGTTGGATATAAGTGGAGATTGTATCTACATATAAAAGTGAGGACGATAATAATGATAGGTAATCAGACATATGTTAACAGAATGATGAAAGCATTTCGTAGCCATATTGAATATTTAGATGACAAAGAAGAAACTTTTGAGATGCTATATGAGAGCGAAAATTATTGTTTCAGTGTATGGGAATTTAAAAGTGAGACATTTGAATTAACGTATAGAAACAATACATTTGAGAACGTATTTGATATAGAGGGAGATGGAAAAGGATATTCTATAAATGACATTTACAATGTACCATGTTTTAATAATCTGAAGAAATTGGACAAAATAGAAGAGAATACAATACGATATTTTCATTATTCTATGGAGCAATCGGATTATTGGCGTGTTCTATTTTTGAAGAAGAGTAATCAGATATACATACTAGCTCGTCGAATATTAGAAAAAGAACTTCTATCGAAACGTAGTTATCTACGAAAACTAAAGTCTTCTGCATATGATTTTTCATTTGATTTCGAATTCACAAGTGATGGTGTATATATTATTACAAAATATGATATGGAATTTTCAAAGCTGTTTAGAGTGGACAAAACGCCTCTTTGTAGAAAAATGAATCAAGAACATATACGGCAATTTAACGAAAATTTTATAGAGAGTATTGCAAACTCACATAACATCTATATGACATATATGTTGGTGATTAATAATATCTGTGTCTATACAGTGCTTGAAATACTAACAAGTTTAGAGGGAAGTAATGATAGAATGACGGCATTAGCATCTATTATCAGTAAAAAGGAATTTATCTCTTTAACAGAATTGTTTTCAGGAAGGAAAGATTTTCTAACAGAGTCAGTTATCTATGGATTTGCAAGAGCGGTGTTACAAGAAGATAAGTTAGTTTATGAATATAAAAATGAGTCTTATGAAAAAATATTGAAGCAAGATAAGAGTGCTGATAATAAAATTATGAATAGCAAAGTGGTTAGTGAGGCTATGCAATATGGATTTCATCATGAAGAAATAATTCTGTTAATGAATCAATACAATTCTTTAGAAAAATATAATCTAGTAGTAACTCCAATAATATATATGGACAAAATAATATGTTTAAGTATTCGTATAAACGCTATTGAAAATACAATAAACGAAGATTTAATCGATTTAGTTAGGAATCTAACTAAGCGAGAGAGGGAAGTTATGCTATTAGCTTCTGCGAATAACAGTAATCGAGATGTAGCTCAAAAGCTAGGTATTAGTGAAGGTACTGTTAAAAGAATATTACATAATGGATATAAAAAATTAAATATTTCATCCAGATATGAATTGGTTGAATATAAAGGATATCTTAAAACATTAAAGATCGACAAAATAAGTAGTGATCAAACACGAAAAAGAAAACAGGATAAGGGCGGTGTATTATGAGTACATATAGTGAGCTGTTGAAGAAGTATTGTGTAGACCCTATTTTATTGAAACATGTATGGTTAGGGGAACAATATGGCTTTTATAAGATTCAGTATAATAGTGTTCCTCAATTTATATTGGCTGATTTTGAAGGAAGTAAAAGCAGTTATTCATCGAAATATGAGAAAAATGTAGGAAAAGATTTCAGTACATTTGTAGATGATAGACAGATGAAACGTCTACATCGTTTGTATTCCTATTACAAAGACTATAGAGGTGATCTTGAATTTATTTCAACATTAGATGGTATGGATTATTGGTTGTATTATGCTAAGATAATGGAAGAGTATATTATAGTCAAAAAAGTTAGAATTTTTCAACAGCTTTTTGATAAA
>NZ_JAVBNS010000224.1:0-2716 GCF_031551385.1 Anaerosporobacter sp. | reverse complement strand
GAGAGGTGCGGTTGATATGACGAATGATTTACACAGTTTGTATTTACAAATTATTTCCGAGGGGACAATCTACAAAAAAGAATTTGACAAAATTGCCACAGCATCTGGTGACTATAATCAAAACTTACTTCTTAACATTCTAAAAGAAAATGCTTCTACTGAATTCGGACAATTACACCATTTTGCTGATATCACTTCTGTAGAACAATATAAAAATCTTATGCCAATAACTAGTTATGATGACTACGAACCATACATTAATCGAATGGTTAACGAACACGAAGACAACCTACTAACTAGTTATCCAATTCAACATTACATGGAATCCTCTGGAACACAAGGAACAGCCAAATACCTTCCCCTTACTAATCCTTCTAAAGAAATTGTAAATACGTTATCCAAACAGCTATTCTCAAGAATTTGCGATTTAATGGGTGACGCTTGGACATATCATAAATTATTATTACTAATTATTCCTGCTGATAAAACACTTGTCGAACATGCTGATCGCAATTCTTTATCAACAGAGCTTTTTATTGGCATATTTGATGAGTATATAGCTGATTTTGTTGTGTCACCTATGCTTGCATATGATAAAGGACGAACTACAGATACACAGTATCTCCACGCTTTGTATGCATTAGCAGATGAGAATATGAGTTCTATCTTCTCTCCTTTTATGTCATTTATTCTTGAATTTATTAATTACGTTAATGCTAATAAAGATATGCTCATTCAAAATATCGAAACAGGAACAATTGACGATTCCATTCAAATTTCAGAAGAAGATCGTTTAGCACTTCTTGCTACTATGAAACCAAACAAATCGCGTGCTAATCATCTAAGAAAGATATTCCAAGCTTACCCAACTAGTTGGCCTAAAAAAATCTGGCCAAATCTTGACCTTATCTTGAGTACTAGTAGCGGTAGTTTTCTTGAATGTACGGAAGTTGTTCGCAAATATGTTGGAGCAGATGTTAATATCATGGGATTAGGTTTAGGCGCTTCTGAATGTGTCTTCTCTATGCCCGTTGAACTAAACCAAAATGATGCTGTACTTTTACCTCATACAGGTTTCTTCGAATTCTTACCACTTGGCAAGAACGATTACACGAAAACTTTGACACTAGATGAGCTTGAAATCGGCAAAGAATATGAACTTCTTGTAACAACAATATCCGGTCTATATCGCTACCAGATGCGCGATGCCGTGACCGTTACTGGTATGTATTTGAATACGCCAAAGATTCAATTTTCTCATCGAATTGACCAGACAATTAATATATTCGGCGAAAAAACTTCTGAACTTTTATTAAGAAAAATCGTTTATGAGACTGCTGCAGAGAACAATTTAGGCATTCATAATTTTAGTGTTTACCCAGATACTACTTCTGCGCCTATGAAATATGTGCTCTTTATCGAATTTAACGATTGTTCACAGCCGATACCTCATAAGCAGATACAAACCATAATGGAAAACAAATTGCGTAGTTATAACTTCCTATACACTTTATTCTCTGATTCTGGTAAATTAGCTCCACTAAAATTACATATCTTACAGAAGAATTCTTACATCAACTACAAGCAGAGACTTCTGATTGAAGGAAATAATATCTCTCAAATTAAGCCTGTGCGTATCATATCGACACCTAAAGTGAAAGATTTCTTCCTACAACATATTGATTGTCATTACGAAGATTTACCTGAATTAAGTATTGGTTGATATATTCAAGCAATTATAAAAAATGAGAACTTTCCTATAACGCAATAAAAGAGACAATTTTCCCACCATATAGCAAGTAGTAAAATTGTCTCTCTATTGATTCTTTCATTATAATGCACGGATATCCTTAATTAGTTGCTCAACATTTTCCTTTTTTGTCGCCCAACTAGTACAAAAACGAACTATACTTTTGCTCTCATCTGCTTTTCCCCAAAGCGTATAGGCATAATTCTTCGCCAACTGTTCTAATTGTTCGTTCGGTATGATTGGAAATTGCTGATTTGTAGTCGAATTATACATAAATTCAAAACCTTTTTCTTCTAAAGCTTTTTGAATCATCAATGCATAATCGACTGCTTGTTTTGCAATTTCAAAGTATAAGTTTTCTTGGAACAAGGTTTCAAACTGAATACCAAGAAGTCGTCCTTTTGCAAGCATCCCGCCTTTTTGCTTCATACTATATCTAAAGTCTTTTTTTAGCTTGCTATTTTTAATAACAACGGCTTCTCCAAATAGTGCTCCAACTTTAGTTCCCCCTATATAGAATACATCACAACAATTCACAATATCATTAAGTGTAAGGTCATTCTGTGGTGATGCCAGACCATAGCCAAGTCTTGCTCCATCTAGGAATAGGAATACATCTTGTTCCTTACATACTTGATGAATTGCATATAGTTCTTCCTTTGAATAGATTGTACCTGTCTCTGTTGGGAATGATATATATACCATTGCAGGTTGAACGAGATGTTCTCTTGCACCATCATTTCTATGATCAATGCATCGCTCCTCTATTTGCTTCGCAGAGATTTTACCATCTGTGCTTGGAAGAACTAATACTTTATGCCCTGTAGCTTCAACTGCTCCTGTTTCATGCCCGTTAATATGTCCGCTTTCTGCTGCGATTACTCCTTGATGAGGGCGTAATGCACTCGATATAATCGTTGCATTTGCTTGCGTTCCTCCAACAAGGAAGTGTACATCGATATCGTC
>NZ_JAVBNS010000159.1:0-7346 GCF_031551385.1 Anaerosporobacter sp. | reverse complement strand
CGCAATATCTGCTTCATTCCCATCAATGGTTTATTCTCTCGATCTTCTGTTTGAAACCAGATAACTTTATCAGGGTCATAAGGAATTCCCGCTTCTTGTAGAGCCTTAACATAACCTTTGTGTCTTGCCTTCCCTTGATAATCATCCACTTTGAATATTCCGACAATGTCTCTATGCCCCAACTCAATTAGATATTTTGCTAGTTGATAACCCCCTGCTACATCATCCATTAATATATGTGGCTTATTCATAAATTGTGGGTAGATACCTTGCACAAAGACATATGGTATCTCTAAATCATCTAGCATACGATAGAGATTATAATGCTTACAATACACTTCACTTCTGCTTGGCTCGATAATTAAACCATCTACATTTTTTGTTAAGATATCTTCCAAACTCTTAGCTTCCATCTTCTGTAGATTACCTGTGTTTTTAAGAATGATACTATATCCCTCTTTCGTTAACACAGTATCAATGCCTTGAATTAATCGCGGAAATATATAATCACTAATATATGTTGTTATAACAGCAATGTTATTGGACTTCGTATTCTGCTTAATTCGCCCCATGCAGAATGTCCCTCTACCATGCTCTGCAACAACAAAACCTTCATTTTCTAGTATAGACAATGCTTTTCTTACAGTATGCCTACTTACAGCATAGTTCGCAGAAAGTTCATTCTCAGAAGGTATCCTGTCACCTGGCTTAATTACTCCACTTAATATATTCTTTTTTAAATCTTCCATTAGAGTATAATATTTTGCTCTTCCCTTTGCATCAGCCAAACAAACTCCTCCTTTTGATCGCATACTGCTTTCCATGTTTTTATATTTATATTATACAACTTGTACGCACATATCGACAAGTTGTATTTAATTCGACTGAAACCATTCATCTTACAAACTCTTACGCTAAGTATAATCGCAAAAATAGCCTTCCCAGCTTGTTTACATACAAGTTAGGAAGGCTAACATTTTAATATTTAGCTCTTACTAATTAACAATGTTTATCCAACCAATTAAGAATATCCTTATACACCAGCTGTCTATCTGTCTCATTTAAGATTTCATGACGGTCGTTGTCATACAAATGTACTGAGATATCTTTAACCCCCGCCTTCCTATAGACATTATATACATGCTCAACACCTTTACCATAATTGCCAACGGGATCTTCTTTACCGGCAACTATATGTATTGGTAAATCTTTTGGAATCTTATTAATATTGGATTGTTTTTGAATATAGCCGATTGTTTCCAAAATCAACTCGTATCCATTCAATGTAAACTTGAACGTACAACCAGGCTCATTGCAATACCATTCACGTATTTTATCATCTTTTGTAAGCCATTCTTTACCATTACGGTCCTTACTAAAATGACTATTATATAAACCAAACATAATATTTTCAATGAATTTACTGCGATGTTTATCTCCATATATACATTTCAATACCTTAATAATTGCTTTGCCACCAACTATTGCAATTTTAGGCTGTGATGCAGTTCCCATAATAATTGCTGCATCTATCTTTTTACCATAAGTCATAAGATAACGTCTTGCAATAAATGACCCCATACTGTGACCTAATAAAACAAGTTTTGTATTCGGATACATCTTTCTTATCTTACGAGTTACTTGATAGACATCATCAACAACGGTTTGACTTGCATTCTTCCGAGCAAAATACCCCCATTCATCTTCGTTTCTAGCTGTACTTCCATGTCCAAGATGATCATGTCCAACAACTGCATAACCATTCTCTACTAAATATCTAGCGAAATCGTCATAACGCTCAATAAATTCAATCATCCCATGAGATATCTGCAATACAGCTTTTATCTCACTACCAGCCTGCGGTTTCCAAACCACAACATTTAATTTATGAATTCCATCCTTGGAAGGTACTTTCAAATATTGTTTTTCAACTGCTAGCATATCTATTCCACCTTTCGTAGTGATAATACGGATTGTTACGCATTTCATGCAAGCATGAAACACATAACCTTTTGACTCTATTATCAGTATACTACTATTTTCCACCTTTTATAATAGCATTTACGCTTTTTTCATTATAAAAGCAAAGCACAATTCCTCCTAATACGCAAAATACGCAAGCAATTCCTGCTGCCACACGATATCCTGTACCTGATGTTCCAATTGTAGCAACCGCTGTAAAGATTAACATTGCTAAACTCTGTCCCATCTTAAAAGCGAATGTACGAGCCGCATAGAACATACCCTCTCGATTCTCACCAGTCATCACTGCATCACTCTCAGATATATCAGCAAGCATTGCCTGTGGCAGAATTCCGAATATCGCCATCGGCATTGCTGCAATTGCAACAAGGATATACCCTTGTATTGTTGTACTGATTCCTAGTCCTGCACCAAAGAATGTTGTATAAAGATACGCTACACCAAACATAGCAAATGCAATTAATACTAGTTTCTTCTTTCCCATCTTTTTAGCCAAGATATTAATCGGAATATAGAACACTAAGGAAAGTGCTGTCATTGCAACAAAATATACGGTTGACATGCTCTCTGATAACCCTAATAATGATGTTACGAAAAAAGGAAGTCCTGTTTGAAACATCGTAAGTGCTATCCAATATAGAATATCAGAACCTACGAAGATACGGAAGCTTTTATTGCGAAATGTTTTTACTAATGATGAGAATGCTGTTCCTTCCACTGGTGCTGCTTCCACATAATCTTTTTCCTTAATAGCAAAAACAGGTATAAATAAAGCAATCAAAGCAATTACTGCAAAGATAGAAAATGTTAATCTCATCGCTGCAACTCTTCCCATACTTCCTTCAAACATTCCCCATACAACTGGTGCTGTATATGCAACTGCTGTACCAACGATAAATGTAAGAGAAATTGTAGTAGATATATTAATTCTCTCTTCTTGGCTGTGACCAAGTTCAGGCAGTAGTGCTGTATATGGTGTGCAATATGTTGTTAATGCAAGATAATATAGTAACACAAATACAAGTAACCAAGCCGCATTAATCCAGCTATTTTCCTTTATTGGTGCACAAAATACTAATACAGTCGAGACTGCTAATGGTATCGCGGCAACCTTTAAGAACGGAATACGCCTTCCATTTTTGGATTTACATCGATCTGACAAAGATGCAATCCAAGGGTCTGTGATAGCATCAAACACTCTACCTAACGCTGTAATTCCACCAATAATTGTGATTATCCCGAAGATCACCAAGCCTTGTGGAATGAAAACTGTATGCCCAGCACTTCTTGCACCTTCATCTGGCTGATAAAAGTATACTAACCAGTTCGAGATTAACCCTGATAGTAACGCCCACCCAAATTGACCTAACGCAAATAAAAACATTTTACTTGTAGTTAATTTCTTCATAATAACCCTTCCTCTCCTTATCTACCTTTCATTGCAAGTTCAACAACTTTATAAGCCCCACTATAGATTCCTTTTTCATGATTCGAAATTATGTTTTTGCACATGTCTGTTAATACAGTTCCATCTTCCAAAAACAGTTTTAACATCTGAAGTGTATGTGGAATATCTTGACACTCTAGCGTTCCATCTCCTATCTCCGCCGAATGAATTGCCCCCCACATCTCATGTCCTCCAACACGTTTGATAAATAGTTTCGGTATCGGATAAAACGCTAACTCACTTGGTTTTGTAACTAACACATCGGTACTTCTCATCAATAGATTTGTTGCATATACCGCTTCAAATATATTAGAATGAAAGAACCCATGTATCCCTTGTACTTCCCCATCAATCGCTTCGTCTGCAAATGAACATGTATCTTTCCAATTATCAAAATGTTTCTTTGCAGAATGAAGTTCTGGAATTTGCTTCGCTAATTCATCCCAAACATTTTTATAGTCTCCTACATTAATATATAATGCTGCTTTATTCTTCTTTATATAAGGTAATAGATAGCGTATGATAGCTGCAAAAATCTCTTTCTGTGCTCCAGCTCCACCAATCGTAAGTAGAAAGCGCATTGGTTTTTTATTCTTTACTCGTTCTATTCTATGAGTACAGTCTTCTAAAATATTGGCAACCAGCTCATGGTCAATATAATGCCCTGTATACGCAAGTTCCTCTGCCTTCATTGGATTTAATGCTTTTTTTCCATCCATTCCATTTAGGATACGATACCCTTGGTATGCAAAATGTGTCTGAACCGTATGTACACTTCCCTCTGCCAAATGAAGTGCCATTGGCCAATTATCAGGAATTGCATTCACTACGGTATGCATCCCTGCATGTAGTGCCGCTTGCGCAGGCCATACATGTGTTGCTACAACAGGGATATCTTTTGGAATCTCTCCATATACAGATGCCATTAATTCTGCATTTTTTTGGTCTGCCGCGTTATAGGACAACTTACGAAATCCTTCCGAGTTCATCGGCTCCCATACAAAGTGATTAAACAATTTACTCTTTTGAGATAAACGTGAGCCCATCGAATACAGGTTATTTTGATGGTTAATTACTTTTCCACACGTTGTCTGCTGATACGAATTCAAATCCATCCAATATGGTGTATATCCCATCGCATGTGCTGCCGATGCGATTGCCATTGAGATTCTATAATGGCCAAATCCCATTCGAATATTCCCTACAATAATTCCTTTCTTTGTATCTAATCTGCTTGATGCTTTGCCTTCTTGTATGGAAAGATTCTGTACTCCTAAGAAACTACCAATACATGGATTTTCTTCTATGAGTATAGGGTATCTTTTGTTTGTATCATCTCCGAATTTTTTAATGAATTTCTTTTTTTGATTATTTGCTTTCTTTACTACTTTCTTTGGCATAACATTTCCAAATATATTTTCTGTACGATTCATTAGAAACCTTCTTTCTTTGTAATTGTATATATTCTCGTTGCAAAATCGCCCATTACCCTTGTATCACCAGTATATCCCGTGCCTACAAACTGTTGCTTCAACTTAAATCCTGCGTATTCTAGCATATCACCATATAACTCATAGGATTCCTCCTCGCTATCTAGCATATATACTTTGTTAACAATCGTTTGCATAATCCCTTCGTCTTTAATTGGTACTGGTGATGCCTGATTCACCAAATCACCAAACTGTTTAATGGAGATTGACTGCTTTCTCGCTTGAACATGATATAAAGAATCTGCATCTAAGCCTTTTACTTTCAACACATCAGAAGAAGAATTTGCTCTCTGTAGTCTTTGATAACACATTACGATTGCTTCTTTTTTATCTTCTGATACTACCTGCCATATTATATTTCCATTGTGCATACGCTCTCCTTTAAAGTTGCCATACTGAAATAATTTACGGTGTTCCTTATAAAATGCAATCTGATTTTTTACTATTCTTTTATCTGCTGTGCTTAATTTTGTAACATCAAGTTCATATCCTAGCACTCCAAAGCAAGCGATATGAAAGCGATTTTCAAGCCCTATATTTCGTAATGTTTGATGATTCGGAACTGCACTTACATGTGCACCCATCGTAGATAACGGATAACCATACGACGTTCCCTCTTGAATCTCTACTCGTTCATTCGCATCGGTATCGTCTGATGTCCATATCTGAGGCATATAGTATAACATTCCAAGATCAAAGCGATTACCACCCGCAGAACAGCTCTCAAACAGTATCTTAGGACATGCCTTTGTAATTCGTTCCATCATATCGTATACACCAAGTATATATCTATGATAGAATTCGCCTTGACGTTTTCCTAATGAAGCAGAATAGGCATCCGATAGATGACGGTTCATATCCCATTTCACGTACTCGATATTTGCTCCATGCAGCACATTAAGAATCATCTGAACAACAGTGTCCCTTACTTCTTCTCTTGTCAAATCAAGAACGTATTGGTTTCTTCCGATATAGTCCTCTCTTTTTGGTATTCTTACCGCCCAGTCGGGATGCTTACGATACAATTCACTATTTTCACTAATCATCTCTGGCTCTATCCATAAACCAAATTTCATGCCTAGATTATTAATTTTAGCTGCCAACTGATTCAGAGAACCACCTAGCTTTTTCTCATTAACAAACCAGTCTCCAAGAGACGACGTATCACTCTCCCTTTTTCCAAACCAGCCATCATCTAATACAAACAATTCTACTCCAAGCGATGCCGCTTCCTTTGCAAGCTTCAATAATTTCTTCTCTGTAAAATCAAAATATGTCGCTTCCCAGTTATTAATTAGAACTGGTCTTTCTGTTCCTTGCCATTGCTTTGGAACAATATATTGATTGACAAATGTAGCGAATTGACTTGAAACGCCTTGTCTTCCTTTGTGCGAGTATGTCAAAACTGCCTCTGGAGTAAAAAATGTTTCATCTTGTCCAAGCTCCCATTCAAACTGATACGGATTGATTCCTGTCATGATTCGTATCTTTTCATACGGTGTTACTTCCACTGCTTCATAATGATTTCCTGAATAGATAAGATTGATGCCATAGCAAGAACCTGCATTTTCCGTACAATTTTCTTTTGTTAGTAATATAAGAGGATTATGACGATTTGAACTCGAACCTGTCGTCGATTCATTCACATACAACCCCGACTCTAATTTCTTTCGATTCACATGACGCTCTCTTGTCCATGCCCCATCAAATGTTTCCATATAGTAATCCGATTCAGGCAAATCAAGTTGCATACTCATGATTCGATTCAATTGAATACTCTCTGTTCCCTTATTCGTAATAACCGTTCTTCTTGTAATTACGTCGCAAGAAGGTAGTACTGTATAAATCAACTTCAACTCTACGGAATATAACCAATCCTCTAATATAATTTCTAGTGTACTGGTCTGTTCACCCTCTTGTGAACATCTTACATATGGCATCTTCGTTTTCTTAGAATCACGATACTCTCCTTCATATATCTCATGCTCTTTATAATAAAAGCGATTCGAATAACTATAATCTGGCATTTGCATCTCCAAAGGAGAATGTCTGTAATCTCCATTACCACCAAAAGAATACTCCATACATAGATTATCAAGTGTCATCGTTGTATCTTCTGGACATACTGTACTATTACCATATCCCGTACCAAATTTTTCTTGCAATGCAGTATTCGTTACTCTTGTATGAACTTTCCTCCCATAATATAGATTCTCAAGATATCTTTCATTGCGTATTCCTATTATGTATGAAGTATGTTCCGTTGCTAAATGAAAAACTTGATTTTCATATTGAATCATAGTAACAACCTTACCTTTCTTATAATCTACAGTCTTGTGGCAGCAGACATTTCAATGTATATTTTAAAAGATTCTATTTTTGCAAAACAATAAAACTCATTTCGTTTATTTAGTTTTATTATAGCA
>NZ_JAVBNS010000206.1:0-10590 GCF_031551385.1 Anaerosporobacter sp. | reverse complement strand
CGTGTTAAAGCAACGGATGAAAAGTTTGCTTCTTTGCCATTAACAGTAACGGTAGCAAAGAGAGCTGTAGCACCATCAGCGGTATATACAGCAGCATCGGATGCGATTACTGGTGTATCCACTGCGATGGAATACAGTTTAGATGGAGGTTTAACTTGGATTTCATCTACTACAACAACGATTCCAAGAAGTGTGTTTGGTAATGAAACAGCATTAGTAAAGGTTCGAGTAAAAGCAACTGCAACTGCGGCAAAATCAGAAGTGAAAGACATTACTGTTACTGATGGTCCAGCGCAAGCACCAACAGGTTTTCAAGTAGATATAAAGAATGAAAAAGTAACAGGTGTATCCAATCTGATGGAATACAGCACGAATGGAACGAGCTGGAAAGCAATCACAGGAGATACGATGGATATCAGTGCGATTATTCCAGCAGCAACAGCAACAGCAGATTTAACGTTAAAAATCAGAGTGAAGGCAACAAGCACAATTCCAGCATCTCAGATAGCAGAGATAGTGATTCCACGCCGTATTGCAACACCACTAGCAACAAATGTTAAGTTTGAAGGAACGAGTGAAACGATTCTTCTTTCCGATACGATGGAATACCGTATAGGTACTACTGGAGACTACACATCGGTAGAAGAAGGAAAAACTAGCTTAGATGTAACGGTAGATAGTGTAGCAAAAACTTATCAAATCCGTGTCAAAGCAACAGCTGAAAAGTTTGCATCTTTGCCACTAGCAGTAACTGTAGCAAAGAGAGCCGCGGCACCATCAGCGGTATATACAGCAGCATCGGATGCGATTACAGGAGTATCCACAGCGATGGAATATAGTTTAGATGGTGGTTCAACTTGGATTTCATCTACTACAACAACGATTCCAAGAAGTGTGTTTGGTAATGAAACAGCATTAGTAAAGGTTCGAGTAAAAGCAACCGCAACTGCGGCAAAATCAGAAGTGAAAGACATTACTGTTCCCGATGGTCCAGCGCAAGCACCAACAGGTTTCCAAGTAGATATAAAGAATGAAAAAGTAACAGGTGTATCCAATCTGATGGAATACAGCACCAATGGTACGAGCTGGAAAGCAATCACAGGAGATACGTTGGATATCAGTGCGATTATTCCAGCAGCAACAGCCGTTTTAGATTTAACGTTAAAAATCAGAGTAAAGGCAACCACAACTATTCCGGCATCTCAGATAGCAGAGGTAGTGATTCCACGCCGTATTGCAACGCCACTAGCAGCGAATGTAAAGTTTGAAGGAACGAGTGAAACAATTCTTCTTTCTGATACGATGGAGTACCGTTTGGGTACTACAGGAGATTACATATCTGTAGAAGAGGGAAAAACTTGCTTAGATGTAACTGTAGATAATGTAGCAAAAAGTTATCAGATCCGTGTTAAAGCAACGGATGAACAGTTTGCTTCTTTGCCATTAACTGTAACTGTAGCCAAGAGAGCAACGGCACCATCAGTGGTATACACAGCAGTATCGGATTCGATTACAGGCGTATCCACTGCGATGGAATACAGTTTAGATGGAGGTTTAACTTGGATTTCAGCTACTGAGAAAATAATCCCAAGAAGTGTACTTGGTAATGAAGCAATAGTAGTAAAGATTAGAATAAAAGCAACGGTAACCGCAGCGAAATCTGAAGTGAAAGACATTATTGTTCCAGAGGGGCTGATTCAGGCACCAGCTAGCTTCTCTGATGAAACATATGAAGATGATTCGTCTATATCATTTGATGAACAACAGTTTGTTGTGACTGGTGATGAAATAAGCGATTTATAGAGTTGATTCGCAAAAGCTTAAGTAAGTATAGTGCTTTGTAAAACACTAGAATATTCTAGACATAAACGCACAAGTGCTGTTTGGCAATAGATCCAAACACATTTGTGCGTTTTTTGCAATGGCATGAATATCAAAATCAATACCTGTCTCCGACTGATAGTCAAGTAACATACTCCATATTTCTTTCAGATTGTTGATTTTTTCTTTAATCGTCATTGTTGGTTGTTTTTTAGTACCCACAAACGTTCCCTTAAAATTAAAAGACCCAACGTGGTCCGATTGAAAACATTCGCAAATCGGTAAGGCTACGGCTTGAAATTATTGGCGATTTATTCTGTTGTTTTATGGGAATTATTTTACAACAGAATCAAAAACTATGATATAATGGTAGTAGAAGAGACGGATGTTATGAAAGCTGGTGAAATTGCGGAATGGAGTATCGCGAGCTGAAGCTGGTAATTACATGCGGTGATTTGGTGGAACAATATGAAAATGTTTCATTAGACAAGGACTCCGCAGATTATATTGAAAAGCGTTTGACAAAATCTGCTTTAGTGGATATCATGTCAACCGAACAAATGGTCAAAGCATCCGACAGCCAGTGGCTGGTTAAGCAGCTGAATCTTAGCAAGTTTTCGGGAGGATCTGATGGCACTACTGACAAGAAGAATATGTCCGCTCAGATATCGAGCGTGGCGTACATAAAGGGGAGGACGGACAAATGATGCCAATTCGTAATTTTAAATTCACACTGGAAATCGAAGGGGTAATAATCGGTTTCAGTGATGTATCCGGATATGATGCAAAAGTAAAGGAAATCCAATACCGGGAAGGGGACAGCAAAGTAAACATGGTACAAAAACTGCCAGGGTTGTTAGAGTACGGGCAGATTACCTTAAAAAGAGGTGCGGATAATAATCGAGTCCTTTTAAAATGGATTGAGGAAGCCGGAAATGGGAATCCGAATCCCAAGACGGTAACGCTGACAGCCCTATCAGATCAGGGAAAAGCGGTAGCCATTTGGAAAGTGATTAATGCCTGGCCGGTAAACTATAGTATTTCCGAATTTAAAGGAACGGGAAATGAAGTTGCCATGGAAACACTTGTTTTGACTCACGAAGGAATGACAAGGGATCTTTGATACAGAAAGGAATGACAAACGATGTTTCGGACAGAATATGAATTTGAGTTGCCCAGAGGGTATGTGGATAGTAAGGGAAACCTGCATAAGAAGGGCATCATGCGGCTGGCGACAGCAGCAGATGAGATACTACCGTTAAGCGATCCAAGAGTGCTCCAAAACCCCTCGTATCTGACGGTTATTATTTTAACCCGCGTAATCGTAAAGCTTGGCTCTCTGCTAAGTATAGACACCAGTATGATTGAGCATTTATACACTGCAGACTTGAACTATTTGCAGGATTTTTACCAGCGTATCAATCAGGAGGATATTCCAGCGTATTCCATGACATGTCCACACTGTGGGGAAAAAATAGAGATACCGATTGATTTTTTTTCACGGGAGCAATAAAGCCGCATCCAAACGGCTTCTTAGAAGCTATAAAAGAAAACCGATGGTTCTGACTGCAATCAGTCTACATCATCGGTTTGTTTTATACGAGTTGGAGAGTGAATAGTGACATTTATTTCTTTAAAAGACCTATAAAAATAAAATACATAATAAAGATGATGTAGAGACGGGAAAAAAGATAAATATTTTATTGTCTGTATAATGGGGTTAAAACCCTCGCCTTCAGGCGAAACCTTTAGGTCAACCCCAAATCTTCAAGTTTAGAATAAAGAAAAAAAGAGATACTAAACTTGAGGTGAAAAGAATGGAAAACTATAGAAAGTCAGCACATTGTACGTATGATATAAAATATCATATAGTGTGGATTACAAAATATCGTAAACCAGCAATTACAGGTCAGATTGCCCTAAGGACTAGTGAACTAATTCGAGGAATATGTCAGGCAAATGAAGTGGAAATTTTAGCAGGGCATGTAGAAAGTGATCATATCCATTTGCTAGTATCGGTACCACCACATCTTTCAGTAAGTAAGTTGGTACAATATATTAAAGGGAATACGTCAAGAAAACTGCAAATGGAGTATGAGGAATTGAATAAGCAGTTTTGGGGGCAATATCAGAATGAAAATATTTTTATTAAGTACGAACCCAATAATAAGAAGCCTCAGTCGACATTAAGTATTAAGTGCATATATTTCATTATTAACAGCAGCAACGAAGTATCCTTCGTTTAATATTCCATTTATGAATTTTAAAGATAATAAAGAAAACTAGTCAAGTTAAAGTGAAAAAGCTTTTTTGAAAAAAATTATTTATGTAAATTTGCACATACAATAAGTTTTAGCATAAAATATCAGTACAGTGGAATAATAATGGTTAGAATCGTAAATTAATAAATTATAAGTTGACGATTCTCTTGTATCGTGGTATATTATATATAGGAAATACTCATAGAACGTGAGTATAAAGAAAGTTCGATAGAAGATTTGGTCGTAGAACGCGACCAAGTAAAATAAAAGAAAAGTTCACTGAGAAGACAACTCCTGGGAACAGGAGTTGTTTTTATGTTAGGAGAGAATATGACAAAAAAGAAGAGATTTTTATTTTTGTCAGAAGAATTTTATTTAGCATATCCGCCAGAAGATTATCCCAAAATGGAACAAAAGCATAATAGACCTTATATTCAGGTTTATGTTGAGATTGAAGGAATTCAATACGCTATTCCATTAAGATCGGACATACATCATCCACATGTATTATGGACAGATAAGAAAAATCATTGCAGTATTTTGAAGCAGAGCTTGGAATATAATGCATTACATAATGCTGTGACGTATATTGTAATAAAGTATCCTATTCTGATATCGGTGTAACAAGCCAATATCAGAATAGGAGGAGGTCTTTGAAATCGCCTGTCATATTTGTATTATCTCAGTTGTTCGTAGTTTTCATCGTTTATGAATCATTAATAACTTACCTCACAAAATGACTTCAAAAAGTTTCTTATCCTCAACGGTTATCCATTCAGAGGATTTTTCTTTGTTTTTATTAAAATTAAAAACCAGCAAATACCCGGAATCTAATCCCTGAATTTGAAGATATCTTGCTAATTGCTCTCTACCTTTCTCGTGATATTTCTCACCATTCCAGAGTTTAAGTTCGATAATGTATTTATGGTTATTGTATATAACAACGACATCTAGACGCTTGTTCTCTCTTGTCTGTGTCTCTACAAAGTAAAAACCCTTGCCATTTAGTATAGGTTTTAAGTAGGCAAGAATGACTAGTCTGCCGTTCTAATTTTTGAATATTCCAAACATAACTCCTGTTTCAAAAGAAAATGGGTGATAACTGATGTATCTTCCAGAAAGAAGTAATTCGCTTGCTATTGTTTTAATTTCAGCATTGTTTTCAATATTCTTAATCACATCTTCGAATAAAGTAGTCTTTTTGCTCAGTATAGATTTAACCGCCATATAAATACGTTCTTCTGTCCAAACAGCACCCAACTTCTCATCTACAGTTTTACAGATATCACTTACCAAATAAGGATATCCAATTGTAAATATATGAATTTGTTCCGCAATAGACTGATTCCAATACAACCAAGATATATTTCTCTTGCCTTACCTAATGATATAATGTACACTTTTCTTAAAGTCAGGAAAATAAAATTGCTTATTGAATTGTCCAAATACTTGTGAGGAGTGTGGAAGACATAATATATAATATTGTTCAAACTATTTAGTATATTAGGAAGGATGATTATATGATAATAAAGAACATTGAGATTAAAAATTTTAAGGGAATAAAAGAACTTCAACTTAAACTTGACGAAAAATTTAATCTTATAGTTGGCAATAACGGTACCGGAAAAACATCTACATTAGAGGCACTTACTGTAGCTTTAGGAGCCTATCTATCTGGAATTGATGGAATCAATGCAACTCACTTTACCAAAGATGAAATTAGAATGGAAAAAGAGTTATTAGGAGAAGGTTCATCTAATATTAACTATATGACACCTGTGTCTGTATCTTGTGATTTAACCTTAGCGAACACTGAATTTTCTTTCGTAAGGCGTAAGGTGAGTGTAAATAGTTCTCGTTCAACTATAGAACCAAGAGATATTTGTAGAAAGGCAAGCGAATTAATTAGTAACTCTGATTCAATCCTTCCAATTATTAGCTATCAAAGTTTTTCTAGAATTGCTAACCAAAAAAGAGATAAATGGAGCAATCCTTTCAAAGACGATTTTTCTAGAAGTGTCGCATATACAGATTGTTTAGAAGACGCATCAAATACAAAGATGCTAGTAAATTGGTGTAAAAAAATGGAAGAGGTATCTTGGCAATTAGAAAAGAAAATTGCTGAATATGAAGCAGTTAAAACTGCAGTATCAAAGTTTATGTCAATTATGCTTGATACTGATAATATACGAGTTTATTATGATAAGCGAACAGATGAACTCATGTATTCAACAGAAAAAGAAACTCTACCAATCCGAATTCTTAGCTCCGGCTTTAGAACGCTTATTGGAATGATATATGATATTTCTTATAGAATGGCTATTTTAAATCCCAATTTACGTAATGATGCAATAGATAAAACTCCTGGAGTAGTTATGATTGACGAACTTGATATGCATTTACACCCTAAATGGCAATGGAAAATTGTCGAAGCTCTAAAAACAACATTTCCAAAGGTACAATTCATTACTACAACACATTCGCCAATAATAATATCATCATGTAAAAATGATAATATTATTTTAATAGAAAATGCTTATAATAATAATCTTGAAATTGAATATCAGAAGACGAAAAAGGGCTGGCAAATAAATGATGTTCTAGAGCAAATTATGGAGACTACAAATCGTGATCCGGAAACGGAAGGAAAATTAAGCCGTATTTCATTTTTAGCCAAAAAGAAACTGGACCAATCAATGACTTCATCTGATTATGAAGAATACAACTCTTTAATTAGAGAAATAAAATCATTATTACCAGAAAATGATATTGCGATCGAAGAGGCAGCGCTCCTATCAATTCATGAACTAATAGGAGAATAGTTATGAGAAACGTTATTAGAACTACTATTCCAAGTAGTTTATCCACTAATGAAGCCATATGGACTAGTGATTTACTATCCGAAATTAAGCGTGCGGGTTCTTTTTCTAAAGTTGACAATTCATATAAGGATAAATATAGACAAGATGATATTAAAGACTCTTTAGCTAAAATGTATAATAATCATTGTTGTTATTGTGAATCAATTATTGGAAAAGAATATGCAACTTATGGTCGTATAGAACATTTAAAACCCAAATCAATATTTCCTATGAATTGTTTTGACTGGAATAACTTACATTGGGCTTGTGAAGTATGTAATACATCATATAAAAAAGACAACTGGGATAATTCCAATCCTATATTAGATCCGTGTAATGATAGTATTTCAGACCATCTTTATTTAGATACGTCCACGGGAGAATACAAATCGAAGCATTCCAGTCTAAGAGGCATAACTACAATTAATCATGCAGGTTTAAACAGAGATGGTTTAGTAAAAGCTCGGCGTTCAAAATTAATTGAACTTGCAACTCACTATAGTAAATATAAAAAGACTGGAGACGAAAAAACTTTTATATCTTTATACGACAAATTAAAAGAGGATTTAGACTATCCAAGTGTCTATGAAGATTTTATAGATGCTGTTACATAATTTGATATATCCAAACATTTGGATATATTGGAACTGCCAAAATTGCCAAGCGAAACAGATAATAGCAGTTTATGGAATTGGTTAAGGTTTTTGAAAGCCGACAAGGAGGAGGAATTAGCCATGTTAGCACAAAAAAGTCCCGAAATTTACAAAGCAGTTGGAGTATTGAAAGAGTTAAGTCAAGATGAAAGAACAAAGTTACTTTATGAAGCACGGGAAAAGGCTATGCGTGATGAACAAGCAAGATTACAAGGGGCAATAGAGAAAACAAAAGTTGAATTTGTTAAAAGCTTATTGAAAGATAATGTCCCTCTTGACAAAATAGCTCAGTACACAAATCTGTCAATTGAAGACATCAGTATTATTGCAGATGGAAAAGAATAAGTAAGCCAAAACTGCCTAACGGATCGATATGGTTGGGCAGTTTTTTCTGATAAGGCTTATTCTGTGTTATCAAGCTCATGGCCTTTCAGTATGATGACAATGAGCAGAATCTATTGAGGATATCTCAATGAATAATTAACAATAGGCTTTAAGTAGGCAAAATAAAAGAGCTTCTTGACTCAAGCATTTGTAAACTAAAAAATATTTTGACTATCAAAATATTTTGGTTGAAATTGTGAATCATATGAGTTATAATTTACCTTGCAGTTAAACAGGTGTTTGAAATTACTACAAAGTGGAAATAGTAAAGTGGTAATGATAAAATATGAATTCTAATAGTAAGATAAGTGAGGTGCATTTTTTTGGAAGAACAAAAATCATCAATATTCCCAGCAGGAATTACAGGACTAAAGAATAAAATCACGGAGAGTATGCCATTCAAGAAAGAGAAAGAATCGGAGTACGCAGATAAATATAAACTACAAAAACAGCATGATAAAGGTAAATTACACGCGATAGAACGTATCACAATGATTCTTGATAAGGATACATTTAAAGAGATTGGTTCAAGAGTAACGAACCATACAAGTGCGTTAGGGTTACGTGAAGATACATTACCTTATGATGGTGTT
The DNA here is from genome assembly GCF_031551385.1 of Anaerosporobacter sp. Lineage (GTDB taxonomy): Bacteria > Bacillota > Clostridia > Lachnospirales > Lachnospiraceae > Anaerosporobacter. The sequence goes on along the minus strand of NZ_JAVBNS010000206.1, from coordinate 2,017 downwards.
ATTACAGGATATGGTTTAATTAAAGGTCAGAAAGTGTACATATATTCACAGGACTTCACCGTTATGGGTGGTACACTTGGTATTGAACATGGAAAGAAAATTGCGCATGTGATTGAATTAGCAATTAAGAGTAAATGTCCAGTAATCGGAATGAACGATTCAGGTGGAGCAAGAATTCAAGAAGGTGTTAATTCATTAGCAGGCTATGGAGAAATCTTCTACATGAATACATTAGCTTCAGGCTACATTCCACAGATTTCAATTATTGCAGGACCATGTGCTGGTGGAGCAGTATACTCACCAGGAATTACAGATTTCATCTTTACAATTGATGAAGTAAGTAATATGTTTGTAACTGGACCAAAAGTTATTAAGAGCGTAACGAATGAAACAGTTACAGCAGACGAATTAGGAAGTGCAAGAGCGCATTCTACAACAAGTGGAGTTGCTCATTTTAGATATGAATCAGAAGAAAAATGTTATGAAGGCGTACGCAATCTTGTAGATATGCTTCCACAATATTATGGAGACAAGCGTACATTCAAGCAAGAGAGTTATGTTAATAAAGCTCAAAAAGCAATAGATTCCATTATGCCTGAACGTATGACACAAGGATATGATATGCGTCATGTGATTGCAGAAATGTTTGATAAAGATAGCTTCATGGAAGTGCAAGCAGAATTTGCACAAAACATCGTTGTAGGTTTTGCAAAGTTAAGTGGCGTTACAGTTGGTGTTGTTGGTAGCCAACCTAATTACGTAGCAGGTGTTCTTGATTGTGATGCAAGTGATAAAGGTGCTAGATTTATACGTTTCTGTGACTGCTACAACATTCCGCTTATCACATTGGTTGACGTACCAGGATTCATGCCAGGTTTAAACCAAGAGATGAAGGGAATTATTAGACATGGAGCGAAACTTCTATATGCATATTCAGAAGCAACAACAATCAAGTTGACAGTTGTACTTCGTAAAGCATATGGTGGTGCTTATATTGCTATGTGTAGTAAACATCTTCGTGCAGACTTTGTATATGCATGGCCATCAGCAGAAATCGCTGTTATGGGTGCAGAAGGAGCTGTTGAGATTATTCATAGCAAGGAACTTAGAAACTTACCAAAAGGTCAAGTTGGTGAATTCATCAATCAAAAGGCGAATGAATATCGCGAGTCATGTATGAATGGTGAAATCGCAGCGAAATATGGTTATGTTGATGAAGTAATCGATCCAACTGAGACAAGAGAGAGATTATATTCCGATTTAATGATGTTACGTGGTAAGAGTGAATTGACGGTAGTTCGTAAGAAGCATGGGAATATTCCGCTGTAAGAGATGGATAGTGGGATTGTAGGATAGGATACTAGAATAATATAGATTGAGACGCACAAGTGTGGTTTGGTGATAGAGGCAAACACATTTGTGCGTTTTTTGGACCCACAATCAATTCTCATTAAAATTAAAAATCAAATGTGGTCAGCATCGCTGATGTTGAGACGTATATTGGGTTGTGATATCTGTTTGAGAAGAATATAAATAAAAGAGGAGCCAAAGCATATGCTTTGACTCCTCCAAGTATGCATCCTCGAACACATACCCCAATTGATATATATAATATACAACATTATCGAAAAATATGCAAGTCTTAAATATAATTTTTTAGCAGTGTGAGCCGTGATGTTAAGTCTGGATGTATTGTAATATTAGAAATTAGAGTGCCAACGGATGTCAAGTATTCATCATTGGATTTTTCGAATTCTCTTATAAAGGCTTTGATTTCTGTTTTAGAAACACCAAACAGTTTTAAAAAATAGCATGTTAGTATAAGATAATCTCCTAATGTTTTAAAGTTAACGTATGGTAATCCGATTTCTAATTTTAAGCATTGTTTCATCGGAGTAGATGGGTCCATTTTTCTATATCTAGTATCATATATAATGTCATTATGAGCAATTGCATTTCGTAAATCTTTTAATGCATAGACATATTTATATATGAGCTCTCTGTTTGTATCGCTAGA
>NZ_JAVBNS010000010.1:0-20862 GCF_031551385.1 Anaerosporobacter sp. | reverse complement strand
ATTATCACTTCTCTCAATAGAAGATAATATATTAAATTTTCAAGGAACAATATGACAAAGAGGCAGATTTATAATACCTCATTTGTCGGGCAACTCATGATATGAATATATAGATAATGGGTTGGTGCAAAAATAAGTTTTAACTACACTTCAAGATATCCTTTCAATAGATATTCTTGTAGATTGTAGAAAAATTTTATTTTGCAACAGCCCTTATTTTATGCAAGAAAAGAGCTACCATAACCAATTTGCAAGAAAAACAAGAGTTGGAATGGTCAAGATAGAGAGCAGTGTTGATATAACAACAGTTTCTACGGCATAGACGTGGCTTTGGTTATGTAATTGTGCATATACAGCAACATTAGAGCCAACTGGACAGGCAGAGGCAATCAGTAAGGCGATTTTAATGTTTAACCAAGTCTGAGGAAGAAAACATAAAAGTAACAGTGTGACGATAGGAATTAGAATAAGCCGAACTGCGGATATGCGATATAGTTTGGGTTTTGTCAGCATTTTTTTCAGGTCAGTTTGTGCAAGGTAGATGCCTATCGTAAACATTGCAAGCGGTGTATTGACACCAGATAACGTACTGAGTGTTCTCGTTAAGATATGTGGGATTGAAAGTTGACTGAAAAAGAATAGAAGTCCAATCTCTATGGCAATCATAAAAGGTGCTTTCAGTACTGTGCAGGGTTTTATAGCGTTTTTGTGACCAGACATTAAGAAGACACCATATGTCCACTGCAATAGGTTCAAAAAGGCGATAAAAGAGGCAATGTAGAATACAGAGTCACTTCCCACGGCAACAATAATTAAAGGAATTCCGATGAATCCCGCATTGGAAAAGGCAGCAGCAAAGCAAGCAATAGAATCCTTCTTGAATATGATTCGAGAAAAGATAATAGAAATACCTAAAATAAGAGCCGCCATCAATGCACTAACAAAAAGACCAAGGATTCTTTCTGGTGTTCGTTCTACCAAAAAGCTATTAATGATAACGCAGGGAAGTACAATATAGATTAATAGGTTGCCGAAATATTTACTTCCTTCTGCAGTGATTTTCTTTGTTTTGAATAAAGCATAACCAATTCCGGCAAGCAAAAACATAATGATAATCTGTTCTAAGAGGATTTTTGTGATTGACATGTAGTTCTCCTTATTGCTTACAAGTATGGTTTCATATTGTTAAGGACAATTGAATAGGCATGAGGATACATATGCATACCATCTACCGTGTATTCTTCTTTTAAATTACCAGCTTCGTCCGTTAGTCCTTGATTACAATCAATATAGGTGTAGTCAAATAAATCAGCAATCTGTTGCAAATGCTTGTTGGCAAGGGTAATGTTTTGGTTATTCCGTATTTTGAATACGTCTGCCATATCTTTTCTGTACTTTTGAGCAAAGATTGCATTAACTGGATAATATGCCATAAGATAAAATTGGGTTGTTGGCAATTTCTCTTTGCATTGTTTGAATAGTAAATGCAGATTATCTGTCAAATGAGGAAGCCATTCCGTACTATCTTCTTTATAACGAATATCATTAGTTCCGATGTTTATGAAAACTTTGGAAGGTGATAAATCAAACAATACGGTGTCGATTACAGATAAAAAATCGTCTGTTGTAAATCCACCAATTCCACGGTTATAGATGATCTTATTAATATTTTGGCTCAAACATAATTCTCTTACAGGAAACTGTTCCATCAGAGAAGAACCGGTGAACAGAATTTGTCCCTTTTGTACATTTTTATTTAGCTGGTGGTAACTGTTTACTTTAATTAAGTGTTCTATTTTCTGATAATCTTCGATTCCCTTTGTATAGAATTCTCTGATATCTTGTCTTTCCATCTTTTTATACTCATGCATATCATAAGCTTGCCTATGATACTGCCACTATAAGTACAGGTGAAAGGAACGTTTGGCAGCATGGTTTCTCCTTTTTAATTTTTCTTTCAACCTGAATGCTTTGTACTTTTTGTTTCCTATGACGATATTGTTTGATGATATTGTTCTTGCAAAACGTTCACAGTAACAGAACCCAGTTCATTTCTGTGAATTGCTTACTTATAGTATAATTACTTTCTGATTGTATTTCCAATATTAATTTGCTACTATAGATATAACTTTGAAGTTATAAGTAATGAAAATAATATTGAGGTGGAGTTATGGATTGGTTTCAATTACAGTATTTTAAAACCGTAGCAGAAGTAGAGAATATGACACAGGCATCAAAGCTGTTACACATATCACAGCCTTCTTTAAGCCAAACCATTAAGAGATTGGAAACAGAGTTGGGATATCCACTTTTTTTTCGAGAAGGGAAGAAGATTCGACTGAATGAGACAGGAGAAATTCTATTACATGCAGTCGAACAAATGAATCAAATTATGGAGAATAGCAAACTTGCGATGGACGAAAAAAATGGGAAAGAGGTACGAGAGGTTTCTCTTTACATCGGTTGTGCTTCCATGTTGCTTGCCAGTTTGCTTCAGCATCTAAAGAAATGTACTCCTGAGATTGAGTATCGCATAAATCAGTGGAGTGGAGAAGTAAAGAATAAAGAGGCCGATTTCAGTATTGTTTCTGCGCCAGTTGAAGATATACAAGGCAATGCACGGTTACTGCTGCGTGAAAGAATACTATTGGCATTACCTCAAAATCACCCTTTCGTAGAGAAAGAGAAAATTTATATATCCGATTTAAAAGACGAAGAATTCATAAGTTTAAATGAAAATTGGTCTTTGTGGGAAACAATGAGAAAAGCCATGGAATCAGCCTCCTTCGAACCAAAGATTATTATGAGAGTAGATAATCCTAGTTTGATGCGGGAGTTATTAAGTTGCCAAATGGGAGTAGCCTTTGTTCCTGAGGTTACATGGCATAGTTTCGCTGGGGAAAACATTGTTATGCGTCTGGTCGAAGGCTGTAGCATGGAGAGAAATATCTGGTTAAAATATAAGGAAAATCGTTATCTGTCGCATTCTATGAAAGCATGTGCAGATGGCATAGAAGAGTTTTTTGGTAGGTTACTCTATTAAGTTGACGTTCGCTGTGTTGTAGGTAGTTTACGAGCATAGTGCGCAAGTCGTTTTTTAATTATATATGCAGTCGTTTAATGAGCTGATAAATCACACCGTTTTGTATTACGAGTGGTTTTGTATGCGCAAAGAAGATAATACCATCGCTTGGTGCAAGAATCTGCGATATTATTTCACCTTCTAATGGATCAATTACAACAGCAAGTGTATCGCCAAGATGTACTTCATCTCCAGGATTTTTTAGCCTGCGATAGATACCAGATACGTCAGCACGAATAGGAAGCAAAGTATTTTCTTCAATGATACTTGCGATGTACCCATTATGGCAGTCGTACTTGATGATACCCATGCGGGTAAGAAAACGAAGTACAGAAGAGACGGCTTGTCTTGCTGATGGTTCGTCAATTTGGTCCGTAGCACTTGTGTATACAGAGAATGCATTGGTGGAATTCATTTGCCAGCTATAATTTAGCGTCGTTGTATCAAATGGCTCTGGCTTTCTCGTTAATACATAAGGAAGACCGAATAGATTAGCTAAACTTGTATTTTGATGACCAGTTTCCATCATACGGACATGGGGAATGAAATCGCCGGGGGTGTGAAAACTGGCAAATTGAATACCATAACTGTAGCCTCTTGTTTTCTCAAAGACTGCATGTGCAATACGCTCTGTAGTCTCGCCTGAAGGATTACCAGGGAACATTCGATTGATGTCTGTCTTATCTAAAGCCCAGAAACGTTTCTCGACGTTAATAGAGAAGCTGTTAACGCATGGGATAACTAAGATTTTATTATTGTTTGAAATATGTCCACGTTTTTCGATTTCCGTCAATGCTTTGATAAGTTGTGAGCAAACATAGAGTTGTTGAACTTCATTTCCTCTAGTAGGGCCAACGATGCAGGCAGCATTTTCACCGCTTCCGAATGTATATCCATATATGTCCATATTAGTACGAAATGGAGCATCTAAGGAATAGATTGTTTCTTTTAACATGTTCCAGCACCTCCTAATATTCTTGCGATTAATGAGCCGTTGTACACAACAGGGTACTCTCTGAGTGTAAAAACAGTACCACTGCATGGCGCAATAATATGTTCTTTGATTGTACCAGTGAGAGGATCAATAATATCTCCTACACACTCCCCTTCGCAGATCCCTTTCCAATGCGAAATAGCTGGAACAAATAAGCCCGAAGCTTCTGCATGAATCATCTGAACGTGTCCATCTGTTGAAACAATTGGTTCGCGAATTGGTGGAACATCGCCTGCCCAAATGCCAAGTTCCTTCATAAGATTAAATAAACCATCGACTAACTGTAAGCCGTATTCTTTTGTTAGACGCATACCAACACCCATCTCTACCGCAAGAGAAGGTACGCCTAGGGAATTAAGACTATGTACTAAAGAGGATTTTAGAATAGTAACCGAGTCATTAACCCATACAAAATCGACGTTCAAAAGTTTGGAATAAGGTAGTAGAGTTTTAAGATTCTCATGACTGATACGTACTTGAGGAATCTCTTTTATAAATATATTACTTGCATGTAAATCAATACATAAATCAGAACCGAGGATATCGTCGATAATAGTTGCAGCGACACATTCTGCCATGTCACCCTCTTCATTACCAGGGAAGTTACGATTCATATCAAGGTCAAAAGTAGGAACTCGTCTTGTTATTGATTCCATACCAAGTGGGTTAATGTATGGATAGACATCTACAATTCCATTGAGGTGTTCTATGTTTTCGTTGATTCTACGAATCAGTTCATAACAAATGAACTGGCCTTCTAGTTCATCACCATGAATGCCTGAGACAATGCAGATTCGTCTCTCGTTACCTGTAAGTGACAACGGAAGTAAACGATTTTTTTTAATGTCCATGGATTCTGCAACAGGTAATCCTACGGATATAACGTCTTTTATCATGAAATATTTCCTTTCTGTGTATTAAGTTGGTTAGAGCGAAACTCTATTCTGCGGTGTCTAAGTTTCTTGATTACCATATGCTAACACAAAACACGCTACACATCTAAGTGATTCTAGGTGTATGCAGATATATGTTCAAAAGTCACGGAAGCACTAGAGATATTTCGCTATCGTTTTTTAGTTAGCAGATGGTAATCAAGAAACAGGGAAGCATATTGAGAGTTTTGCGAGCACATACTATGGTTAATGGTTATGAATATATATAATTATATATGAAAGTGTTTAATACATAAATTTTTTTTCCATTTTATGATACAATACATTCAAGTAGGTGTCAATTTATGAAGCAAAATAAAACGATTGCCGAAATATCGTTGTTTTTCTAAAGAATAGAAGATATAATGTAACTTATGAGAAACAGCGTAGCTGTTTCTAGGGATTACACGAAGTGTAAGACCGTAAGCTCTGTAAGAGCTCATAAGTTAACGAGAGAAATTACGAAGTAATTTCACGAGTTTAGATATCAAAGAAGTAAAAAGGGTATTCAGAAAGGTAAATACAGAATGGATATTAATTACGAATTATATAAAGTATTTTATTATGTAGGGAAAACATTAAGTTTTTCAGAGGCATCAAAAGAATTATTTATCTCACAATCAGCGGTAAGTCAGTCAATTAAAGTTTTGGAGAAGAGATTGAACCAGACTTTGTTTATTCGTAGTACAAAGAGGGTAAAGCTTACGAAAGAGGGAGAGATGCTATTTAAGCATATAGAACCAGCGATTAACCTAATTAATCGTGGAGAAAGCCAGATTATGGAGGCGGGGACGTTGAATGGAGGCCAGCTTCGTATTGGTGCAAGTGATACGATTTGCCGTTACTATCTGCTTCCGTTTTTGAATGATTTCCATCAAAAATATCCGAAGGTTCATATCAAAGTTACAAACGGGACTTCCCTTCAATGTGTAGAATTACTCGAATCAAATCAAGTGGATTTAATTGTGGTGAATTCGCCAAATAGTCGTTTGAATAGCATTAACAACGTGATAGAAGTAGGGACATTTCGAGATGTATTTATTGCGAACAAGAATTATTTTCCTACAGTAAATCGTGAGATGACATTAATTGATTTAAGAAACTATCCTATTCTTATGTTAAACAAGCAGTCAACAACAAGCGAATTCCTTCATAGTTTGTTCTTACAACAATCAATTGATTTAGCTCCAGCAATTGAACTTAATAGCAATGATTTGCTAATTGATATGGCACGAATAGGCTTAGGAGTTGCATTTGTACCAGATTACTGTGTGAAGAATTTTGCAGATTCAACAGAGGAAGAGATGATTATTCTTAATCTGAGTGAGGAACTTCCAAAGAGAAAATTAGTGGCGGCGTATAGCAATCAAATTCCGCTAACAGCAGCATCACAGTATTTCTTAGATAACTTAGCATTGCAAAACGAGGAATAAAATGTTGGAAAATTGTGAATAATGTGGAACTTATATATCGTGCAAAAGTGAAGATTCTGTGAATTTCCGTAATCAGCTTGACGAACAAGACAAAGTTATATAGAATGAAAAATGTGTTACAAATAAAAGGTATTATAAGTAAAGATAATTATGGAGGAAACAAAGTGAATAAGTTTAAGAAGGTAATAACCCTAGTACTTATGGTGGTACTTGTATGTAGTATGGCATTAACAACAGGATGTAGTAATAAGGCTTCAAGTACAAGTGGCAATTATAAAAAAACAGATGTAGCAGTTACAATTGATGGCGAGAAATTAACAATGGCAGATATGCTTTACTATATCTATTCTTATGAATCACAAATCGATTATATGGATCAAATGTACCAATATTATTTTAATACTGGTTACTGGGATATGGAAATTGAAGAAGGAAAAACAATTCGTCAAGATTCAAAAGAACAAGCAATGACTACAGCAATTCGTTATGAAGTATTATATAAAGAAGCAATTAAGAATAACTACTCATTAACAGATGATGAAATTGCAACAATTAAAGAAAATTCAGTTGCTGTTATCGAAGAGATGTCAGAAGAACAACTTAAATTAACAGGATTTACAGAAGAAACAGTTACAGAAATTCAAAAAAAATGGTCACTTACTGATAAATACTATCAAGATTTAATTGACGCTTTAGATGTTGATGATGAAGCAATTAAAGCAAGCATTGATAAAGAAGAATACAAAGAATACAGTGTAGAATATATCTTAGTGCCAACAACAACTGAAGATGCAGAAGGAAATGTAACATCTTTATCAGATGATGAGAAAAAGGCAGCAAAAGAAAAAGCAGATAAAATGTACAACATTGTTAAGGAAAGTGGAAAATTAGCGGATGGTGTTGCAGATGATGATGATGAATCTACAGTATACACTGATTTGTCATTCTTACCAAACGATGAAAATGAAACAACAAACAAAACATTTATGGAAGAAGCAATGAAGCTTGCAAATGAAGAAATTAGTGGCGTTATCGAAACAGAAGATGGTTACTATATTATTAGAATGGTTGACAATGCAGCAACTACAAAATATGAGGAAGCAGTAACTACAGCTATTCAAGAAGTAGAAGATGCTAAGTTTGATGAAGAATTTGCAGTATTGGAAAAGAGCTATAATGTAGAGATTAACGATAAAGTTTGGGATAAAGTTGTTATGGGTAACAATACAATTGTTGCAACAACAGCAGATACAACATCTACAGAAGAATAATATTTTAAAGTAATACAAAGCTCTATGCTATGTGTAAGAGAGGATTTTAGTAATCACTTGAATACCATGCATAGAGCTTTTTTGTTGGCTATACATAGGTTTATACAAAATAATAATAAATCCAATCACTTATATAAGGAAACCTAATTAGTAAATTGAATTATATTAATTTTATTTATAAAACCTAGTATGGTATAATAGAGACAGTGTAAAATTAATAGATACTGATCACAGAGTGAACAGTAACAAATAATAATCATATGTCAGAAAGGTAAGGTAAGCGATGAGTAACGTAAAGAGAATCTATGTTGAAAAGAAAGCACCATACGCTGTCAGAGCAAATGAGTTAAAAGAAGAAATTAAGAGCTACTTAGGAATGAAAGGATTAAAGGAAGTTCGTGAATTAATCCGTTATGATATCGAGAATTTATCAGAAGAAACGTATAAGAAATCACTTGGAATCGTATTTTCTGAACCACCTGTAGATTCTTTATATGAAGAAGAATTTGCAAAGAATGAAAACGACAAAGTATTCTCTGTAGAATATCTTCCTGGTCAATTTGATCAAAGAGCAGATTCTGCAGAACAATGTGTAAAATTATTAAATGAAAAAGAAGAGCCAATTATCCGTTCAGCAACAACTTATGTATTAACGGGAGAAATCTCAGAAGAAGAATTCGACCGTATTAAAGCATATTGTATCAACCCGGTTGATTCAAGAGAAAACAATAGTGCAAAACCAGAAACGTTAGTAGTAAAATTCGAAGAGCCAGCAGATGTTATTACATTTGACGGATTTGTTGATATGGAAGAAAGCAAATTAAATGAATTATATCAATCACTTAATTTAGCTATGACATTCAAAGATTTTCTTCATATTCAAAATTACTTTAAGAACGATGAAAAACGTAATCCTTCTATGACAGAGATTCGTGTTCTTGACACATATTGGTCAGATCACTGTCGTCATACAACATTCCTTACTGAATTAAAGGATGTAGAATTCGAAGACGGTTACTACAATGCACCAATTAGAGCTACTTACAATCAATATACAAAAGACAGAGCAGTAATCTACAAAGATAGAGATGACAAATATATCTCATTAATGGATATCGCATTAATGGCAATGAAAAAATTACGTGCTGACGGCAAATTAGAAGATATAGAAGTTTCTGATGAAATCAATGCATGTTCTATTATTGTACCAGTAGAAATTGATGGAAAAGAAGAAGAATGGTTAGTATTCTTCAAGAATGAAACACATAATCACCCAACAGAAATCGAACCTTTCGGTGGTGCAGCAACTTGTCTTGGTGGAGCAATCCGTGACCCATTATCAGGTAGAGGTTATGTATACCAAGCAATGCGTGTTACAGGTGCAGCAGACCCAACGGTATCATTAAAAGATACATTAGAAGGTAAATTAGCACAAAGAAAAATCGTTACAGGTGCAGCAAAAGGTTATAGTTCATATGGTAACCAAATCGGTCTCGCAACTGGTTTAGTAGATGAAATCTATCATCCAAACTATGTAGCAAAGAGAATGGAAATCGGTGCTGTTATGGGTGCTGCTCCAAGAAGAAATGTTATTCGTGAAAATTCTGACCCAGGAGATATCATTATCTTACTTGGTGGAAGAACTGGACGTGATGGTTGCGGTGGAGCAACAGGGTCTTCAAAAGCGCATAATACAAGCTCAATTGATACATGTGGAGCAGAAGTTCAAAAAGGTAATGCACCAACAGAAAGAAAGATTCAAAGATTATTCCGTCGTGAAGAAGTTAGTTCTATTATTAAGAAATGTAATGACTTCGGTGCAGGTGGTGTATCGGTTGCAATCGGTGAATTAGCAGATGGTTTACACATCTTTATGGACAAAGTGCCTAAGAAATACGCTGGTCTTGATGGAACAGAACTATCAATTTCTGAATCACAAGAAAGAATGGCAGTTGTTGTAGATAAGAAAGATGTAGACAAGATGTTAGCATTTGCAGCAGAAGAGAACTTAGAAGCTGTTGAAGTTGCTGTTGTTACAGAAGAACCAAGACTTGTAATGATCTGGAGAGACAATGAAATTGTTAATATCAGCAGAGCATTCCTTGATACAAACGGTGCACATCAAGAAGCAAAAGCAATCGTTACAATGCCTTCAAAAGAAGATAACTACTTACAAAAAGAAGTAGCTGTAACAGATATGAAAGCAAAATGGTTAGAAGTTCTTCATGACCTTAATGTATGTTCTAAAAAGGGTCTTGTTGAGATGTTCGATAGTTCTATCGGAGCAGCAACCGTTACAATGCCATATGGTGGAAAATATCAATTAACACCAATTCAAACAATGATAGCAAAACTTCCTGTATTAAAAGGAAAATGTGATACAGTAACAATGATGAGTTACGGTTTTGATCCATATTTATCAACATGGAGTCCATACCACGGTTCGATTTATGCAGTAATTTCATCAGTAGCTAAGATTGTAGCATGTGGTGGAGATTACTCTAAGATTCGTTTCACATTCCAAGAGTATTTCAGAAGACTTGGAACAGATGCGAAACGTTGGGGCGAACCAATGGCAGCATTATTAGGTGCATATGAAGCACAAATGAAACTTGGTTTACCATCTATTGGTGGTAAGGACAGTATGTCTGGTACATTTAATGAAATAGACGTACCTCCAACATTAGTTTCTTTCGCAGTAGATGTTGCAAAGGGACAAGATATTATAACTCCAGAGTTCAAGAAAGCTGGAAACAAGATTGTTAAATTCAATATTGCAAAAGATGAATTTGATATCCCAGTATTTGAGCAAGTAATGGAATTATATGCACAGATTACAAAACTTGCAAACGATAAAGTATTACAATCCGCATATGCAATTGAAAATGGTGGTGTAATCGAAGCAGTTAGTAAGATGGCATTTGGTAATAAATTAGGCGTTACATTATGTGATAGCGTGAAAGCAAGTGATTACTTCAAACCAGAATACGGTTGCATCGTAGCAGAAGTTGCAGAAGCAGACCTTGCTAAGATTACAGCAGTATATGAAGTAATCGGTGAAGTTACAGATAAAGCAGCATTTGTATATGGCGATACTGTAATTACTATGGAAGAAGCATTAACATCTTGGACAGAAACATTAGAAAACGTATTCCCAACGAAGTCTGAAGGTGAAAATGGAGCATTAGAGACAAAATTATTCGATGCAAAGACAATCTACACAGCAAAAACTAAGATTGCCAGACCACAAGTATTTGTTCCAGTATTCCCAGGTACAAATTGTGAATATGACGTAACAAAAGCATTTGAAAAAGCAGGTGCAGATGTTAAGACTATTGTATTCCGCAATTTAAGTGAAAAAGATATCACGGAATCTGTTAAAGCATTTACAGAAGAGATTAATAAATCACAAATCATTATGTTCCCAGGTGGATTCAGTGCAGGTGATGAGCCAGACGGTTCTGCTAAATTCATCGCATCAGTATTCCGCAATGAAGCAATTAAAGAAGCAACAAACAATTTATTGAAACAAAGAGACGGTCTTGTACTAGGTATCTGTAATGGTTTCCAAGCTGTAATCAAGTTAGGTTTAGTTCCTTACGGTGAAATCACTGATGTTACAGAGGATACTCCAACACTTACAACAAACCGTATCGGACGTCATATTAGTAAATCTGTTTATACAAAAGTTGTTACAAACAAATCACCTTGGTTATCTAAGGCTGAACTTGGTGGCGTATATACAATTCCAGCATCACATGGTGAAGGACGTTTCGTTGCTAACGACGAATGGTTACAAAAATTATTTGCAAATGGTCAAGTAGCGACTCAATACGTTGATGTTAATGGAAATCCAAGCATGGACGAAGACTTCAATCCAAATGGTTCTTACTGTGCAATTGAAGGTATCACAAGCCCAGACGGACGTGTACTTGGTAAGATGGCTCATTCAGAACGTATCGGTGATAAAGTTGCTATGAACATCTTTGGAAATCAGGATCAGTTGATATTTGAGGCTGGGGTGGAGTACTTTACGAAGTAGGATGAAATTTCAACTAAAGTTATAGAATGTTTTTTAGACCTTGTATGGAGGAGATAATCCTCTGTATGAGGTCTTTTTCTATTATTTAATTTGACTCAAAGGAGATTTTTACATAAGCTTTGACAATTTTGAAATAGTGTATTATAATATATCCAAACGATATATCGGAGGTTTGATATGCTTGAGTATATTATTATTGGAATGGCTTTAAATGATCCTTTAACGGGTTATGACATCAAAAAATATATAGAAAACGGAATTAGTGTTTTTTATAAAGCGAGCTTTGGTAGCCTTTATCCTGCCTTGAAAAAACTTACTGAAAAAGGTTATTTAACAATGACTGAACAACAGCAAGGAAATCGACAAAAGAAGTTCTATCAAGCAACAGAGGAAGGAAAGATTATATTTGACGAGTGGCTTGCTTTACCCGTTGACCTAAATGACACTACGGAAAGCCGATTAGTAAAAATATATTTTTTTGATAATCTTTCTTCCGAAACGAGAGATAGACAACTAAGAGAATATGAATTAAATAATGTGAACTATTTGAGAAAACTTGAGCTTTTAGAAAAACAATTTGATGAAATGCCAAATAAAGATGATTTTTATTTTAAATTATCTACTCTTTATTATGGCATACGTATTATACAAGAAAATATAGAATGGTGTAAACACTTGCAAGAGCATAAACCATTGAAAGATTTTATTGGGAGGAAAATATGATGAAACAAGAAATTATACAAATTGATTTAGGTGGAGTTAATAGTTACTTACTTAAATCTGATAAAGGCTTTATATTGGTTGACACAGGCGGACCTATGTTAATGGATAAAGTGTTTTCAAGCCGTTGTGACTTATTGGAAAACGCACTTGAAAAAGCCGGGTGTAATGCTCAAAATCTTAATTTGATTATACTAACGCATGGAGATATCGACCATGCGTATAATGCCGCCTATATAAAAAATAAATATAATGCAAATGTTGCTATTCACAAGGATGATGCTTATTTAGTTGAAAAACCTAGCATTAATGATTTCATGGATAGTCAAAAATATAGGTCATTTATATTTAAAATAGTCGCAAAAATAATGCATAAAACTTTTTATAAGATTGCAGTCAAGACTATTGCAGAATTTAAAACATTTTATCCAGATATTTTAATTGATGAAAAATTCAAACTAACTGAATATGGATTTGATGGTGAAACAATACATATCCCTGGTCACACCAAAGGGTCAATAGGTATTTTAACAAATGAAAATGATTTAATTGCAGGTGATATATTCGTTAATAATAAAAAACCGGAGCTTGCTTTAAATGCTCTTAATTTTAATGAGTTAGATGAGAGCATAACAAAGATAAAACCATTAAATATTAAAAATGTTTATATAGGACACGGACAGCCTTTTATATTCTCAAATTTTAAGTTTTAGTTTGCGAGGTGATTTGTAAAGTGACATTAGGCTCAAAATCTCCGATAAATGAATTCAAGCAGTTTACCTATAAATTCGGATATACCAATCTGACTTTTGATTTATGGATTATTCTGCATAAAACAGATTGCAATAGAATAATAGTACGAAGAGAGGATATGATACTGTGTTAATTACAGCAACGGAACTTAAGAATAATCTTGGTAAATATTTAATGATATCAGCAACAGAAGATATTTATATAGCTAAGAACGGCAAGGTTGTTGCCAAGTTAACAAAACCATATCCGGATAAGGTTGAGAAAGCAAACTCCCTGTTTGGTATATTACCAAAAGAAGCAGCTTTAAGCAGTTCAAAAGAAGAACGACTGGAATCAAAATAGATGCAATAATTTCAAGAGAACCAAGGAATAAACACAAGAAAATTTTTGAGACTTTATTATAGAGGGAAGCAATCCTTTGTATAAGGTCTTTTTCTATGAAGAAAACATTGAAAATAAACATTTACAGTTAGCAAGTTACCTTCCTTTTGCAATATATGATATATATGGTAGGATATGAAAATTACTCTTGTACAAAATAGATAAAAGAAATCTCCACGAATTCAATTACTACGTGAAAAGTTCTATATATCGTGCTTTATCCTTTTAATTAATCAAATATTTTTTCGTCTATTTTGTTACAAAACTATTAAAAAAGTGTTTAATAATTTACATGATTAAATGACGGAAGCGTGCTATAATTATTATAAGCGTGATTTATTATAGAACGAAAATGGATGGGGGTGTATGTGTGCAGACGGAGGCTTTTTTTCCTTGCGATGATTTGAATCCTACTGTTTATTTCGTGTGTAAACAGAAGAGAGTGAAAGAGTGCATCTATCATGAACATGATTTTCCGCAAATAAGTGTTATTCTATCAGGTAAGGGAAAATATCTGATTGATGATGAGCTATTTGAAGTAGAAGCAGGGGATATACTGTTTTTTGATTCAAAGGTAAGGCATCATAATGTTGTTGTGAATGACAAAGAGCCGATGGTTGAATTTTTCGTTGGTTTTGCAGACATACATTTTCAGAATATGCCAGAGAATTCGATAGATTTTGGTGTATATCCTAAGATTATGCATATGAAATCGCATATAAAACGAGAAGTAAGTAAGATATGTTATGATATGATTGCCGAATACCAATCGGGACAACCAGGTACGGAACTTATGGTTAAGGCATATATGATTCAATTATTGATACAGGTAGTACGTGGACTAACAATAGATGTACAAAAAACAGAAGTTGAGCAATTTGAAAATTATAATAGGAGCTATGTTGTGAAGCGAATCATTAATTATCTGAATGAGAACTATGAACAACGCATATCGCTTGAACAAATTGCACATAATATGTACCTCAGTCCCGTATACATATCAAAGATATTCAAAGAAGAGACTGGAGAGTCTCCGATTAACTATTTAATAAAAATTAGACTTGAAAAAGCAAAAGAACTCTTACAGGTAAGTAACAGTGGGAGTATTAAGAATGTAGCAAAACAAGTTGGATATGAAGATGTATATCATTTTAGCAAATTATTTAAAAAATATTATGGTATCTCTCCAATGTATTATAAGAAAAATGTAAAAGCGAAGATGAATGCATAATTAGGAAGGAGTATTAGAATCGTGATGGATATGTACGAAGCAATATGGAGAAGAAAATCAATCTATCATTATAGTATGGAAGCATTGGACGAGCAGATGCTTCGAAATATTCGTGCGTTTTTGGAACACCAGATTCTAATCAAAGAAGACTGTAACGTAGAGTATGCAATCGTATGCCAGTTAGATCAGAAGAAAGCGATAAAGAGTGAACTTGGTGTGGAAGCACCATACTTTATGGTTATCTATGAACAGGAAAGTGAGCATCACTATCTAAATGCAGGATACCTTCTTGGACAATTATCATTATATGTTACTTCGAAAGGACTAGGGAATTGCCTTGTGAATATGTCTTTTGGCAAGCGTAAAAAGAGTGATAAGAAGATTATTGCAGCACTTGCTTTTGGTAAGCCTAGATCGAATATAGCGTTAGAAGGGTATAAATCAAAGCGTATTCCAGTAGATTATCTATGTGTGTATAAGGAAGATGTGAATATGGATCTGAAGATGGTTATGAAAGCAGCAAGCGCATCACCATCATGCATGAATAGTCAGCCATGGCGATTCGTAGTTTACCATAATCGTATTCATATATTTTTGAAAAAGGATACATTAATTAAGAAATGGTTTCATTCGGAGCAAATGGTAGATATGGGATTTATGCTGTCTACTTTGCTAATGGAAGCAGAGAACCTATGGCTAACTACAGCGATTGAGTATGTAGAAAATCTGTCAGAAAAACCAGTGAAGAATTATATATATATATTAAGTGTTGTATTAGAATGAAAAAACAATCTTAATGTGAAGCATCAAGGATTAGATGTGCTTCCATTAAGATTGTTTTTTGTTTAAGGATATTTCAATTAGCGAATTGTAGTTTTAATTGTAGTAAGGTTGTTATACGCCTCTTCATCGGTATCTCCATAGATTGTTTTGTACATATCAAGGATATTGGCATCCCAATCAAGTAGAATTGGCCATGTACAATTTTCATATTTCTTTGGAGATTCATATGCACCGTCAATTGGAATGGACTGCATCTGAATGGTAGGTGATTTAATATCTAACATAGCATTGAGTAACATCTCAATTTGACCAGTAGAGAGGTTTGTGTTCACATAACCAAGACATGTGTTAGTTGTAGTGATTAATTGAATAATATTTTGACTCTTATACTTTTCAAAGATAGCATTTAGTAGACGTCTTTGACGTAGAGTACGACCAAAATCATCGTTAACGCCATCATAAGTAGGTACTTTACGAACACGACAAAAACCAAGTGCTTGATTACCATTTAATAAATTAATTCCTTCTGTTACATTACGATATGCTTTATTAGAGATATAGTTTGTTGTGTTTAGATAGTTTGCTTCTTTTGCGCCTAACTGGATTTTAACTCCTCCTAAGAGATTAACAACATTTTCAAAGGCTTCAAAATTAACATAAGCATAACCATCAAGGTGAATCTTATAATTTTGCTCAATCGTGTTTCTTAAAAGTTCGATACCTCCATGTGCGTAAGCAGCATTAAGTTTTGTACTCTTCCAATCAGGAACGCTTACATAAGAGTCTCTCATTAAAGAAGAAAGAACAATGGTAGAATCCTTTGTGTTGATAGAAGCAATCATCATAGTATCCGTATTACTTGCGCCAAACAGCTCTTCGACTCCAAAGATTAGAATATTCGTAACATAATCTTCTTTACGTCCAACGATTTCTCCAGTATTCCAATCATATTCTTTAACAACAGTTGGTACATTTTCCTCTACATTAGAAGATGGGCCATCTGTAGTAGTTGTTGTGGCTGTAACATCTTTGTTAACGGCAACAGATATATAATTGGCTAATATTTTCGTTATAAGTCGATTACCTGGTTTTGTAAAGAGTAGAAAACAAACAGAAAGGATAAGGAATACGATTATTCCACCAAATACTTTAAGAGCAGTATGTTTTTTCTTAGGTGGATCTTGAGCCTCGGCTATATCATCTGTAGAGAGTTGGTCGCTATCTGTATTATTGGCATCCATTTGTTCGCTAACTTGCTGTTTTAGTGATTCTTTGATATCATAAGAATCATCATCGAAACCGAAATCCCCCTGAATATTAAAATCATTTTCTGAATTGGATTTCTCATTATTATTTTCTTTCATATAGTAACATGTCCCCCATGGTTTGATAAAATAGTACATGAATTTAGTTATTCCTTACTATTAAACCACAAATTCGAAAATAATGCATTAAGAAGTCGTTGATTTCTTCTGAATATTTCTTAATAAATTCTTATGAAATTATTAAGGTAGGGAAATAACTATAAAATAAACTCTACGGAGCGTTGATTGAAATGTATCAAATTAGTGAGTATGATAGTACTACGGAGGTAAGAACTATGGATTGTTTAAAAGTAGGGAAGTTAATTCTTAAGTTGCGTAACGAAAAGAACTATACGCAAAAACAATTGGCGGATGCTATGAATATAAGCGATAAGACAATATCGAAGTGGGAGAGAGGTCTTGGTTGTCCAGACGTTTCTTTGCTTCACACATTATCAGATGTTTTGGGAGTAAATATCGAACAGATATTACTGGGTGAATTAGAACCAAATCAAATAGATGGAGGAAATATGAAGAGAATAAAATTTTATGTATGTCCAAGTTGCGGAAATATCTTAACAGCAACAGGAGAAGCAGAAGTATCTTGTTGTGGTCGTAAGTTAAGTGCATCTGTTGCAAAGCCAAGTGATGATAGTCATAATATTAATGTTGAACTTATCGATGACGAGTTCTATATTACATTTGACCATGAGATGATAAAGGAACATTATATTAACTTTATTGCTTATGTAACATATGATAGAGTATTGCTAGTGAAGTTATACCCTGAACAGGGGGGAGAAGTTCGTATGCCAAGAATGCGTGGCGGTAAATTCTACTTTGGTTGTAGTGAACACGGATTATGGCAAGCAGCAGATATAAAAAGGAATGTGAAAAAGTAAAGAAAAATATTAAAATGTTGTTGACAAATGCAAAGATTTACGGTAATATATCTATGTTGCTTTTGTCAACAACATAATATGCGCGAGTGGCTCAGTGGTGGAGTATCGCCTTGCCAAGGCGAGGGTCGCGGGTTCGAATCCCGTCTCGCGCTTATCATATTTATAAGGGTTTAGCTTGTTAGAGAGCTAAATCCTTTTTTTGTTTTCTTGTCTTTTTTCTTGTCCTTTTCTAACGAAATTAACTATTTTGTTGCGGTGATATCTACATAATACGCTGTTTGAACTACACTTGTCTGCCTTTCTAGTAAGTTTTCAGAGAATGCTTGGCATATTATCTGAAAATAATCCACTTCTTGTGTATTTTGTATATATTTTATTCGAATTATCTTTTTTTTTGTGCTCTTTTGTGCTATTATTAATATAATACAGTTGTCGTATATTGTAGCATTTGAGATATAAAGATAACTAACTTATAATTATATTAAGGAGGATATTGTTTGTAGACGAAAAAGTATGAATGATAGATGGAGGCGATTACTATGGAGAAAAAAACGTTAACGGCACTTGATGAATACATAAAGAAAGTATATGTGATGGTATTATTAATAGTACCGGGGGCATGCCAAGCGGCAGGATTGACATTTACAACAGAAAAGATACTAGGCTGGTATCCGTCAGTAAATTGGTTGGCATTAATTATATTCGATATAACATGTTTGGTTTATCTAGGTATTGGTTTCTATTTTGTTAAGACAGGATTAGCAGAAGATGGAACAGTTCGACCAGAGAAATTAAAAGCTGGAAAAATCTATATCATGATACTTTTGTTTATTCAGTTTAACTTTATCGTATATCTGATTCCATTCAGTGAATTTTGGGCTTTTGCATTTTTCTTTGTTATACTAACAGCGTTTTTACTTGATTGCAAGTTGGTGGGAATTACAATTGCAGAGGTATATCTATCACTTGTGGTTTCATGGTTTTTACGAGGCAATATAACACTGCCTGAAAAAGATAGTTTATTTTTTGCAAACATTATTAACAGGAATATATGCTTAGTGTTGTCATTTGCAGGAATATATGCAGTAACATATTTTACGAGTCATTTCCTTGTAAATGCGAAAAAGGATGAGTTGGATAAAAACAATGAACGTGTTCAGAGTGTTTTAAACGAAGTAATCGTTCTTAGTAAGAGGCTTGGTGAAGCTAGCTCAGTACTTCTTTCAACTGCACAAAACGAAAGCGCATCGACACAAGAATTAGCGGCTACAACAGAGACACTAATTTCAAAGAGTGATTATATGTTAGAAAAGTCAGAAGGAAGTAAGAGTAATCTTGATGATTTAAAAGATAGTAGCAATAATATTCAAGATAAAATGGCAATTGTAGAAAGTATGTCTAAGAAACTCTTAGATGTTTCATCAGTCAGCCAAGTTGCTATGAATGAATTAGTAACCATTAGTGATACGGTAGCGAAAACTACGAATGCAACAATGGAAGTTACGAATAACTTGATGAGTGAAACAAGTGAAATTGGTAATACAATAAAGATTATTAATGACATTGCAGAATCAACGAATCTGCTAGCGTTAAATGCTTCTATTGAGGCAGCACGTGCAGGAGAAGCTGGAAAAGGATTTGCTGTTGTTGCTCAAGAAGTTGGAAACTTAGCAAAGAGTACGACCGAATCACTTGTTGTTGTAAACAATATTGTATCTCGTATACAAGATGGAACAGAACAAGTGGCGATTCATATGCAGGAAAATACAAAGCAGCTATCAGAACAAAATCAAGCATTAACAAAGACCGTTTCTGAAATTAAAAATATGTTGGAATTGTTGACACAGTCAATTACTCATATAAATGCAGTAAATGATTTGCAAAAACAGCAAGATAATATTATTGAAAAAACGGTATTATTGAACGAAGAAATAGCGCAAGGTATTGATGAGGAAAATGGTGAGTTTACATCTATAAATCAGATGGTGCAGAATAATACAGAAGAGATTATGGTATTGATGAAGCAAGTTGATACAATTAATGCTATGATTGAAGAATTAGAACAAACAATGGTAATGTAAGAGTTTGAATAGGATATCCCCTTTCGTTAGATAAGTACTGACGAGAGGGGGTGTTTTTATGTATACGTATCTTGTAGACAGTTGTATATTTAGTTGTTATAATTATCCAAAGAATAATCTTTGAAAAAATTAGATGAGTGGAAATGTAATGGTGATAAACGAATGGAGTGGAATGTATTGATTATAACCATAGCAATAATTCTGATAGTAATAATAACGGTTTGCTTTATATTGTGGTTTGACTACAAGCAAAAAAAGCAGTTTCGAGCTATCGTAAAAAATAATTTTGGGAAAACATATCGATTTTCAAAAACAGAAATAAAAGAAGAGAATTTGTTATATTTAATATCCAAATACGGAAAAACAGTAAGTGACCAAACAATAAAAGATTTATGTATGTATCGTGTTTTTCATAAAATAAATCATACATATTCTTCTCTTGGCGAAGAATCTTTGTTTTGGTTATTGAATAATCCTTTATGTAGTGCCAAGGAGCTAAACGAACGCGAAACATTTATGAAAGAGTTTAAAAGCAATGAAAGTCTTAGAAACTTATTAATTGAATTCTTTATGAAGATTGGAAAAAACAATAGTTTATCTATTTATGAATATATGGATTATATATGTGGTTTCAACTACAAGATATTTCGTTATAATTTTATTGCGATAATTATGTTAATTGGAAGTGTACTGTTGGCTATTGCTACGCCTAAAGTTGGAGTCTTTATTTTGATGGTTACGATATCTATTAACATTATAACGTATTTTAAGAATAAGAATATAGCGGGTTTAGCGTTAGAGAATATCAGCATGATAGAGAAGATAATGAATGCAGCAACGAAAATTAATGATTTGGATAACCCTATATTTTCAGAACATAAAAAGATTTTTTTGAATGCATATAAGATAAAAAGATTTTTTCGTGGGTCGTCCATCATTATTTCAAACAAGAC
>NZ_JAVBNS010000060.1:0-3848 GCF_031551385.1 Anaerosporobacter sp. | reverse complement strand
TTTATCATATTTTACATAATTATATTTAATTAAGTTACTAGACAACGATCTCGTCACCTCCGCCTCTTGAGATAATAATCTCACCAGCGTCCTCTAATTTACGTATAATATTAACAATCTTCTGTTGTGCTTCTTCAACATCTTTCAAACGAATAGGTCCCATAAAGTCCATATCTTCTTTTATCATTGCTGATAAACGTTTTGATAAGTTATTAAAGATAACCGTTTGAACTTCTTCATTAGAACCTTTAAGCGCAACAGCAAGTTCGTTATTATCAACTTCTCTAAGTACTCTCTGAATAGATTTATCATCAAGTGAAAGAATATCTTCGAATACGAACATTTTTCTTCTGATTTCATCAGCAAGTTCTGGCTCTTCAACCTCAAGAGTTTCCATGATATGTCTTTCCGTACCACGGTCAACAGTATTCAAGATTTCTACGATAGAATCTACACCACCAACAATTGTGTAGTCTTGATTTACTAGTGAAGATAGTTTTCTTTCCAATACTTTTTCCACCTCTTTTATTACGTCTGGTGATGTACGATCCATTTGCGCAATACGTTTTGCAACATCTGCCTGTTTATCCGGAGCAAGCGAAGATATAATCGACGCTGACTGAGAAGAAGAAAGATACGACAAGATTAACGCAATTGTTTGAGGATGTTCGTCTTGGATAAAGTTTAACAACTGACTTGCATCTGTCTTTCGAATAAATTCGAATGGACGCACTTGTAAACTTGCTGTAAGCTTACCAATAACATCACGTGCTTTGTCTGCACCAAGTGCTTTTTCAAGAAGCTCTTTCGCATAACCAATACCGCCCTCTGCGATATATTGTTGCGCAAGACACACTTCATAGAATTCGTCTAAAACTTCATCTTTCACACTTTGTGAAACACTTCGTGTATTAGCAATCTCAAGTGTAAGCTGCTCTATCTCATCTTCTTTCAAATGCTTGAATATATTAGCCGATTTTTCTGGTCCTAATGCAATCAGCAAAATTGCAGCTTTCTGAACTCCTGAAATATCATTCTCTTTTGCCATACACGATCACCCCCAATCATCGTTGAGCCAGTTTCTAAGCAATTGTGCAACTGCTTCTGGATTCTCATCGACGAATTTTTCTATCATCTTTCTAGTCTCAGACTTCTCACTAAATTCAATATCTTCAAGAGTCTGATTTTCTTTCGTTGTTGCCAATAATTGCTCAACAGAAAGTTCTGGTTCTTGTTCTGTAACTTCAACAGGAGCAGTTCCCTTAAAGACAACAAACAACAACAATGCAACAATTAACACGAAAAAGATAATTGCAAGATAATTTGCAGCACTTGTTGTAGCTTGTTCTGCTGCTTGGAATATTGGAACTTCAAACGCTTGAATATTTATTGCTTTTGAAGAAATACCTGTAGTATTCGCAACTGTTGTAATTGTATCTTCATCAATTTCTAATTTTGTTCTTGTATTGTTTGCTTTTGCATATTCTTCAAACGACATATCTCCAAGAACACCTTGTTTTTCAAGTTCTTCTTCTTTATATACAACATATTTTGTAAGTATAATTGCAATTGATGAATCTTCTGGTACAATTGCACCTACTTCTTTTTTTGTATTCGTTGATCTCTCATTTGGAAGATATTGATTTGTTGACGTCTTAACCGATGAATTCGAACTACTTGAATCCTCTGTTAGATAATCCGTTCCATCATTCGAATCTGTCCCTGGAGTACCACCAGAAGCATTCGTCCCTGTTGATTCATAATTATAACCTGATTTAAGCACACCTTGCTCTTGTCCATCTGCAGGTGTGTATTCGTTTTGCAACTCTTCTACAACATCCATATCAAGTTTTAAGTTCAAACCAATTTCAGCATCATCGTATCCTAATTTCAACATCATCATATAAATCGTATTAGAAATAGTTGCATTTAACTTTTCTTTATACTCAAGATTTGTTTTAAAATTTCCTACAGAATACAAATCACTCGTTCCGTTGTATAGCACATTACCACTTTGATCTGTAACTTTAATTTTCTCTGTTGATTGATTTCCAATCGCTGATGCAACCATCATTGCAATTGCTTCTGCTGAACTCGAATTAAAATCATCGTTAATTGTTAACAATACACTTGCTGGTCTTTCTTTTTGATCTTCAAAAATTGTATACGAACTAGAATTATCACCAATATATACAACAGCATCTTTAACACCCACCATATTCGTGCGGATTGTTCGTGCAATATCATCTTGAAGATAAATTACTGCTTTCAAATCTCTCTCACTCTGTGTTGTTGTAATACTTGTATTAAACAAATCGTCTGTTGTCATACCTGTTGTCATAATATCTTCCGAACCAAGTTTTAAAAGTGCATCTGTATACCTTTTTTCATCGACATATACTATCAATCCATCTGAAGATACTTTATTTGGTATTCCATCTGTATCAAGAATTGACACAACTTCATTCGCTTGTTTTGTATTTTCACAAGTTGTTAGTTCCTTCCACGTTGTGCGAGAAAGCATATAAGCTAGTATAACAATTGTCAAAAATACAGCCAAAACAACGCTTATTATTAGCGTCTTTTGTTTGCTTGTAAATTTGTTCCACGTCTCAAGCAACGTGGCAGGTATTTTCTTTAATCTTTCTACCATTGTAACGCTCCTCTAATCACCCTCACCTAATCAACTCTCACTAAGTACTTTGGGGTTATTTCATTTCTAATTAAAATTGCATATTCATAATTTCTTTATATGCTTCTAATACTTTATCTCTTACTGCTACCGTATATTGTAAGGAAGTATTTGCTTTTGTCTGCGCTACCATTACATCTAGCGCACTATCAGAATAACCCAAAGAATAGTTAATCATCTCTTCTTCTGCTTTATTTGATAAGGAATCCGTTTCATTAATCATATTCAAAGCAGATTGAAACAAACTTTCAAAGCCTGTGTTATTATTTGTTTTTGTGACTGCACCACTATATGTAGTATTTAAAACACTAGATATACTCTTTATTGATTCTATGTTCATGTTATATACCTCCTATTATTATTTACCGATTTCCAATGCTTTTGATTCCATTGCTTTCGCACCATTAAAGCATGTAATATTCGCTTCATACGAACGACTCGCATCAATCAAGTTTGTCATCTCTGTTACGGTATCAATATTAGGATAGCTTACATAACCATCTACATCAGCATCTGGATGTGAGGGGTCATACACTTTCTTCATTGGCGTTTCTTTATCCTCAACGATCTTTGTAACTTTTACTCCATTGCTTGAAGCCAATGCGTTTTCAAGAACTCCGCTAAAGCTTCTTGTATCTTTTTCTGCAAAAACTACAGTTTTTCTAACATAAGGCTTTCCATCTGCACCACGAGTTGTATTAACATTTGCAATATTTTGCGAAATAATGTCTGTTCTCAATTGTTGTGCAGTCATACCTGTTGCACTTACGTTCATTGCATTAAATAACGACATTCTAATCCTCCATCCTTTTTTCTTAATTTATCTATTTTTTAAATTAATTAAATTATTTACCCATCGCTATCTTTATCGCACTAAATCCACGATTCATATATTCTATAAGCGTATTGTACTTTAATTGACTTTGCGCATAATATGAATTCTCTGTTGATATATCCACATTATTACCATCTAAACGATAGCTCAAGTTTGCATTGTCTGTATATACTTGCCCATTAAGACTCGCTAAATCCATGCTTGCAACTTTAGAATCCAATGTTCCACCGCCAGACACCTGCGCAGCCAATAACGATTCAAATTTAACATCTTGTCTCTTATAATTTGGAGTATCTACATTCGCAATATTATTTGCTATAA
>NZ_JAVBNS010000043.1:0-18524 GCF_031551385.1 Anaerosporobacter sp. | reverse complement strand
ATATATTAAAATGTGTTTTGTGTGGAGATGAAATTAAATTTGCAAACTATGAGGGATTGTTAAGTACTGACCAGATAACAAAAATCACGACCCTTTTTTATATTGAGCATATGGATAATAAATATAAGGTAAAGTACGAGTTGGAACTACGAAAAAATGTTACAGATAAAAAGATTGAATTGTATTCAGAAAAGCTAACATACTGGACGCGAGGAGCAACTTGGAAAACAAAGAGGAGCATTTTTTTTAAAAATCCATTTTATGATACAGATTCTATATTGGAAAATAAGATTGTTAATATTGAAACAGAGCCACAAAATTATTATAAAAATATTAGCTTTGTAAATTCTCTTCAAAATTTAGCGGTTTATTGTGCACAGAATAATGTTTCGTTATTTTTTAATAGTCTTATTAAAAAGACCTTTTCGAATATAGAGGAGAATAACAAAGAAGAATATGCTTTATCAGAAGTAATAAGGGGAATCTTTGATTTTGGAAGATTGTATTTTCAAGTTGTCAAGGTGAACCAGTTAGGTGCAATCAATAATAATATAATGATTCCTGTTAATATGCATCGTGAATCGGACAATGTTATTATGCAAGGATGTTTACCTATGTTTATGAATGGTCATGGTGAAGTGTCAGAAAAGGTATACAAGCAATTAAAATATGCTATAGATTCAATAAATATTGCTTTAAAGGCAATTATACCGAATTTATCCATTGAATTAAAGCAAGTAAGTGAAGAAATAGATTCAGAAGGTGTAAAGTTAATACAAGTAGATGTATATTCAATCCGTGATGGAAAGAAATTTTTGACGAAATATGAATCGGAAGGAATTAAAAGAATTATTTCACTTTTGAATTATTTGATATCGTTATATAACAATCCAGAAATTTGTTTAGTAGTTGATGAACTGGATTCGGGAATTTTTGAATATTTGTTAGGAGAACTTTTAGGTGTTCTTTCGGAAGAAGCAAAGGGTCAATTGATATTTACTTCTCACAACTTAAGAGTATTAGAAAAACTTGATACTAAAAATATTATATGTTCAACAACAAATCCAGATAATAGATACATTGGATTGAGTGGAGTTGAAAAAAATCATAATCATAGGGACTTTTATATTCGTGCAATTGTTTTAGGAGGACAAAAAGAAACGTTGTATGATGACACAGATCTTCAGTCAATAGGATATGCCTTTCGGAAAGCAAGTTCTGGTAAGAGTGATGTTGAATTACAATTTTCATCAGAGTTTTCTGAATTACTGAAACAAAGAAATTAATAATAAATAGTAATGAAAGGTGGTGTGATTGTGCCAAGGAAAAAGGAAACGACAAGAAAAACGGTATTCTTTATTGTTGAAGGAAATACAGACAAAACAGCATTAGAAAAAATATTCAAGACCATATATAAAAAACGAGATATAAGGTTTGAATTTACTAATGGGGATATTACAAGTGATGATTTAATTGATAAAATTAATATGTGTGAAATTATATATAAAAAAGTCGAGAAATATATGAATGAAAATAAGTTGAAGAAAACGGATATATGGAAAATTGTGCAGATATTTGATACAGACGGAACATATATTCCAGAAACAGCAATCTTTAAAGGGAAATCATCAGAGTTTGTGTATTCAACAACAGGCATTGAGTGTAAAGATGTAATGAAAGTTAAAAATCGCAATTCTAGGAAAAGAGATAAGATGGATTATCTGCTATCTTTATCTGATATTAAAGGTATTCCATTTCAATGCTATTTTATGTCATGTAATTTAGATCATGCACTATATAATCAACAAAATTTAATTGATGAAGATAAGAGGAAATATGCAGATGCATTTTATGAAAAGTTTATTGGAATAGAAAAATATTTTATTGATTTTCTAAAAATTGATGTAGTGAATGGTGTTCCAGACAGTTTTCCAGCATCGTGGAGATATATAAAAGAAGACTCACATTCTTTGGAACGTCACACAAATTTACATATATATTTTATGGAGAATCCATATGAATAAAAATGAGAATTGCCTATGAAGTGTAAAAATTACTATTGTTAAGTTTATGTAGGAGGGGATTTAAGGTACATTTATTTCTTTCTATCACTTACTATGTTAGAAAAGTGTTAGAAGTGATAGAAAGTGATAGAAGGAGTGGTTGAATGGGGTTATATGAGAGTGAATTTATTGAGTTGAAGGAAATTTACACCTCTGATTTAAAGAAATATTTGATAAGGCGATGAACGAATGAAATGAATGATTTGCATTATTTCATTCAAAAGAGTGTTAATTTTAACATGAATTATTTATATTATATTCAAACTGCTAAGGGAACCTCCATGAGGCGGTACTGTCCACCGAGCAGTATGCATACTATTAAAAACATAAAAAAATATTGAAAAGTTGTAATATATAGTATAATATAAATGAGAATAAATGGTAAGCCCATATCTGTTTTTTATCTGTTGCACTGTAAAAGTATACAGGCGATAAGATATAAAAACAGGAGATGGTATCAAATTACCAATAGACTTTTAACAGAAGTCTGATAAACAGCTATAGTATTTGTTATAAATCAGATAGTCTTGACCACGGTAAGAATAAGCGGCAGGAACTAAAAATATGTTATACGAAATTTCATATGTATAAATTGTGATTATTATTATTTTAGTTCATATTCTGCGCTTATTTCCGTCTACAGAAGTTTTTTTCTGTAGAAAGGAATAAGCGCTTTTTATTTTGCCAGTTTTAAAAGAATATCAGAAAGATGGAATGAATCTAGAGAATACGCAAAGCGTAGTAGAGCATTAAAGAAAGGGCATAAAATATGAAAAATACAATTATTACTATTTTGGAGCAAAAGAAAAAGAAAGATAAGATAACCATGTTGACGGCTTATGATTATTCTATGGCAAAGCTAATGGATGAAGCAGGGGTGAACGCCATATTAGTTGGCGATTCTTTGGGAATGGTGATGTTGGGTTATGAAGATACGTTATCCGTTACGATGGAAGATATGATTCATCATACCGCAGCAGTGGAACGAGGGACTGCAAATGCATTTGTAGTAGCAGATATGCCGTTTATGTCCTATCAAACATCCGTATATGATGCAGTTTATAATGCAGGGCGGTTGATGAAAGAGGGCCATGCAAATGCTGTTAAGCTTGAGGGAGGTGCATCGGTATGTCCACAGATTAAAGCCATTGTGGAGGCTTCTATTCCTGTTGTAGGACATCTTGGACTTACTCCTCAATCAATTAATGCTCTTGGTGGTTTTATTGTACAGGGAAAGAGTGAGGAGGAAGCTGAAAAACTGATAGAAGCAGCGAAAGCCATTGAGGAGGCAGGAGCATTTGCAATAGTTCTGGAATGTGTTCCAGCAAAATTGGCAGCGTTAATTTCAGAATCCATCCATATCCCGACGATAGGAATTGGGGCTGGTGCAGGCTGTGATGGGCAGGTTCTTGTATATCAAGATATGCTTGCTATGTTTTCTGGATTTAAACCGAAGTTTGTAAAATGCTTCGCAGATGTCGGAAGAATGATGAAAGATGCTTTTAAACAATATATAGAGGAAACCAAGGCAAGTATTTTCCCAGGAGAAGAACACGCTTATAAAATGGATGACGATGTGTTGGAGAAACTGTCACGAAGAATGAAAGAGGGGGAAGAAGCATGAAGATAGTAAAGAAAATTGAAGAGGTCAAAAGTTATATAAAGGCATGGAAAACAGAAGGTGATACGGTAGGTTTTGTACTAACAATGGGGTATCTCCATGAAGGGCATCAAAGCCTAATCAATCGGGCAGCCGAGAATGATAGGATAGTAGTAAGTATATTTGTAAATCCTATGCAGTTTGGCCCTAAGGAAGATCTTGCAAGCTATCCCAGAGATTTAGACCGAGACAGTAAATTGTGTGAGGAAAATGGAGTGGATTTAATCTTTTATCCGGAACCGGAAGAGATGTATGCACCTGATTTCTGTTCGTATGTAGACATGAGCGTGCTTACGGAGGAGTTATGCGGACAAAGCAGACCAGTACATTTTAGGGGTGTATGTACCGTAGTTTCCAAGTTGTTCAATATTGTCACACCGGACAGAGCTTATTTTGGGGAAAAGGATGCACAACAGCTTGCTATTATAAGGCGTATGGTAAGGGATCTGAATTTTAATGTTGAAATAATAGGCTGTCCGATTATTCGTGAGAAAGACGGACTTGCAAAAAGCTCTCGCAATACGTATCTCAGTAAAGAAGAAAGAAAGGCGGCACTTGTTTTATCGAGAAGTATAGAACATGGTAAAAAAATATTGCAACAAGGGGAAAGAAATGCCGCTGTATTAATCGATGCGATGAAAGACTATATTGCTACAGAGCCATTGGCTAGAATAGATTATCTCAAGGCAGTAGATGCTTTTTCAATGCAGCCTGTCGACGAGCTCAAGGGGGCAACTCTGGTAGCGATGGCGGTATTTATTGGCAAAACCAGATTGATTGACAACTTTGTGTTCGAAAATAATATATAAGTGAAATAGAATGGAGAAAACAGTATGAATGTAACAATGCTGAAAGGAAAGATTCATCGTGCAACTGTAGTACAAGCGGAGCTTGATTATGTGGGAAGCATTACAATAGATGTGGATTTGTTGGAGGCGGCAGGAATCCTTGAGTATGAAAAGGTACATATCGTAGATATTAATAATGGGAACCGTTTTGAGACGTATACGATTGCTGGTGAAAGAGGTTCTGGTCTGGTTTGTCTGAATGGTGCAGCAGCAAGATGCGTTCAGGTGAATGATAAAATTATTATTATGGCATATGCTCAGATGACACCAGATGAGGCTAGGGGGCACAAACCAAGTGTTCTGTTTGTTGATGAGCAGAATAAGATAATACAAAAAACATATTATGAGAAGCATGGATTAATTGCGGATATGGAGCTTGAAGCTTATAATAGCTGAGAGTTGGAGTGGAGGAGAGGAAGCATTTATGCTAAAACAAAAAACAGTAGTACTTGGAGTAACAGGGAGTATAGCAGCGTATAAGATTGCGTCACTTGCTAGTATGTTAGTGAAGCAACATTGTGATGTACACGTAATCATGACGGAGAATGCAACTAATTTTATTAATCCGATTACATTCGAAACCATAACAAATAATAAGTGCTTAGTAGAAACATTTGACCGTAATTTTCAATTCCATGTTGCTCATGTTTCGTTGGCGCAGAAAGCAGATGTAATGCTGATTGCACCAGCTTCTGCAAATATAATTGCCAAGTTGGCACATGGAATAGCAGATGATATGCTTAGTACAACCGCTTTGGCTTGTTCTGGGCCAATTATTATTTCGCCGGCAATGAATACTCATATGTATGAGAAGCCAGTTGTACAGGACAATATTAATACCCTTAAAAGGTTTGGTGTTCAGGTAATTGAACCAGCAGTTGGGCAGTTGGCGTGTGGGGATACAGGTGTCGGGAAGATGCCTGAGCCAACTGTACTGATGGATTACATAATAAAAGAAATTGCATGTAAGAAAGATTTGACAGGGCAAAAGATTCTTGTTACGGCTGGACCTACGCAGGAAGCGATTGATCCCGTAAGGTATATAACGAATCATTCTAGTGGAAAGATGGGATATGCCCTTGCCAAAAGGGCAATGTTAAGAGGCGCAGAAGTGGTTTTAATTACTGGCCCTACGGCTCTTGCACCACCACCTTTTGTTAAAACAGTTAATGTCGTAAGTGCGCAGGATATGCTAGAAGCAGTAATGAAAGAATTTACTAGTCAGGATATAATCATTAAGGCAGCAGCAGTGGCAGACTACAGACCAAGTAATTTCAGCGATAAAAAACTAAAGAAAAAGGCAGAAGATATGACAGTTTCTCTGGAGAGAACGGAGGATATTCTGGCACATCTAGGGAGCATTAAACAACCCAACCAATTTCTGTGTGGTTTTTCTATGGAAACGGAGAACCTACTTGAGAATTCCCGTATAAAATTAATGAAAAAAAATGCAGATATGATTGTAGCAAATAACCTAAAGGAGCATGGTGCTGGATTTGGCACAGACACCAATATAATTACTCTGATAACAAAAGAAGAAGAAAAGGCTCTTACTATTATGACAAAAGAAGAGGCAGCAGATGAGATACTGACAAAGATTCTGGAATTGCGTTTCCGTTGATTGTTATGAATATTGTGGGTATAATGATTATAAAAGGGGTGATGAAGCATGCCAAATCAGGAATTAGATGAGCTTCGGGCAATCAAAGTATTATTTGCAGCGTTAGAGAGAGGAGAAGCTTCAGCGAGAGAACACGGTTGGTTATCAGCTGAGCAGGTAGAAGCAGAACTGGGATTATGAAAGTTTCCATTTGCAAAGGAGAAGATATGGAATTATTTCAAAATGCAGCAGAACAATTGGAGAAAGACTATAACATTTTTTTAGAATATTAAAATAGTAACGAAGTTCGATTATCATTGTAGACAGGGTCTATTGGAAAAAAGGAATGTTTCGCTATTAATAAATAACTTAATATCGTTAGTGAGAGATACGTTAATGATGGAAGAACCTTGAGTATTTGTTTGATTTTGGAGATACGTGTAGGTTTCAGATCTATGTGGAGCATATATTGCCAGAACATTCAGAAACGGCTGTAATTGAAGAGGTTAAAGGAGAAGCACCAGAGCAGTATGTATGATTAGAAGCGTTGACAGAGGGTGGGATAACATATGTTAGAACGTGATATAGCAATGGTTTTTCAAAACTATCCAGATATAATCTATGCCTACACTGACATTGCCTATAGTGAATTTGGTAAAGAATACGCATCTGCATTAGTCTTTGCCATACCATATAACAAAAGATTTACCTTACATAACTATTCAGAAATGGCATTTGAAAAAACTATTGTTCAGACAAGAGAGGTTGTGAACTCTTTACAAAGTGACTTGGAAACAATCTTGATTAACCATACAGTGAAATATAACATTCCACCAGTAGAACAAAAAGACGAGCAGAGCTTTGTAGCTCCATTTTCATTTAAGTATGCAGCAGTCAAAGCGGGACTAGGTTGGATAGGAAAAAACAATATTTTGATAACGGAGCAATATGGGTCACAGCAAAGATTAGGAGTTATTTTAATTGATTATACATTTGAAGAATATGGAATCAGTAAATCGAATCAATGCCCAGAGGAATGCAATCGGTGTGTGGATATTTGCCCTTACCATGCAATTAAGGGAATAGAATGGCATCCTGAGATTAAGAGAGAAGAAATGATTGATTACCTGTTATGCAGTAGACAGCGTAGCAAATTTATTGAAAAGCATGGGAGAAAAAGTTCTTGTGGACTTTGTATGCTTATGTGCCTCTAGATTTAATGTAGAGAGAATTTTTTTAGATTCTTCGAAGTAGCAAATAATTAATGTTTTAAAAGCTGTTTTAAAAGCTGTTTTAAAAGCATTTCATTGTAAGCGTATAAATAATTAAGTGTGTCGTTCGATTTGGCAATAATTATTAAAATAAATTGAAAATTGTAGTATTATGTTATGTTGTGTGTGGAAAAATATATCAAATTGAGGCATAATAAAAAATATACTATGACAAAACTAGGGGGAGTTACTATGTCACTAATTAAATGTCCTGAATGTGGTAAAGAAATATCAGACCAAGCACCTGCATGTATTCAGTGCGGATTTCCTTTGATAAAACAAGATGAAAAACAAATAGAGAAAGTAGAAATACCTAATATTGATATGCAAATAGGCAATATACAATCATCTTGTAATTCCTTTATGCGAAATCCCAAACTATATGATGAAGATTTTGCTGAAGTATTTCCTGGAATTAAAGCACAAATTAAAGATATTAGAGCATTAATAGTATCATGTAGTAAAGAACAATTACAAGCGGTTGAAGACAGAATAGCAATTACTATACTTGATATTACAACTAGAGCAAGTTTTTTTTGCAGTTGGGAAACACATAAGATTTATTATGAGTTGGTTAAATTTGATAAAATAACAGAAGATGCAATGAAAAAAATAGCAGATAAATTATATGAAGAAATATCTATTGTAGAACATTATAATGATGGTAGTTCTGGGAATAATGAACATATAATGAAATGGTATCCAATATACCAGGTATTAACACATGGTTCGGAATGTATAAAAAAACCAATTTTGAGCATTCTGAATCAAGAAGATTCTTCTGATGAAACACGATATGAAGAATTACAAGATATGATAAACGATCATCTTGGCGACAATACAGAAATGGTGATATTAGAGAATGTTCCTAAATGTCCTACATGTGGAAGTACGAATATTTATAAGATTTCTGGAATATCTAAGGCTGGTTCTGTTGCTATGTGGGGATTATTTTCTCGTAAAGTACATAAACAATGGCACTGCAAAAACTGTAGAAGTGAGTGGTGAATAGTTGATTAAACAGTTAGAGAATTGCTTGAAATATAGCAGTTCTTTTTCAATCTAAAAATCATATAACCATGCTCAAATGGGTTCTATCTTGGATTATGAAAGCTTAGAAATTTTTTGTTAGGAGTTTCGTTATTGCTCACACACTCAATGGGCTGTAAGCAATAACGGAAGGCTAGTTGTTGAATATGACTATATAAGATTTACCCCTCTAACCCCAACCCTTTCCTCTTATCAATAATATGTCCCTCAATCATCTCAGCAACCTCAAACGGATCATCCCCAAGTAGAACCTTTCCGCCAGTCAACCCTTCCACATCCTCAGTTACAAGCTTTACAAGATTCGGTGCACCTGTCACAAAAGGAGCAGGTGAGAGATGCGTATAAGCTCCGTATGCAACAGCAAATATGCCGTCAATCGTTGCTTTTTGCTCCATCCATTCAGGTGCAGTTACAGCAATCGGAAGCTGAGGGATATCCACATCCAGATGGTCAGCAAGCGCAGTTACGAGCATAGAGATACGTCCAGTATCCGTACAGGTTCCAAAGCTTAAAACAGGTGGAATCTTTAGAAGGGAGCAGACCGATTTTAACCCTTCTCCAGCAATATCTGCTGCCTCCAGAGCACATAAGCCTGCGACCTCAAGCCCATGGTTACCACAGCCAGCAGCGACAACTAAAATGTCACGTTTAATTAATTCTTTCGTCAGGTTTATCGTATTCCAGTCATGAGGCCCATTCTTTAATGTTGCACAGTTCGCCAAAGCAACAATTCCTTTTATTTTCCCAGAAGAGATAACATCTACCAACGGCTCAAGCTTACCCCCTAATGCATTCAGCACAGCTTCTGTTGAGAAACCTGCAATTGCCTTTTGTACGCGGTTTGGCACATGTGGGTTTACTTTGTTGTGGCGTTTAGTAAAATTCTCAATAGCAAGATTTATTAATTTTTCCGATGCTTCATCTGCCTTTGAAGGGTCATAAGACATCTTTTCACTTGTTCCGGGCACACCGATTATCGTGCTGATTGCCACAAGAGTTACCTGATATTTTTCAGCATAGGAATCGATGGCAGGAGGGGAACAGTTTTCTTCCATGGCTAAAACGTCAACGGTACCTGTTGCAAGCATTGGTTCTATAGCAAGCCAGTTACCCATAAGTCCTGCAAATACATCATCAACGGGATATCTTTGTAGAAGCTCCTGTCCAGTTTCTATTGAGCCAATAACTCGAATACCCTTTGCACCGACTGCTTTTGCTCTTTCTTGATATTCAGGCTGGTGAAGTTTCTCGATTGTGACTGCACCAATCCATGGCTGGTGTCCGTTAAAAACAATGTTGATATAATCAGGATTAAGGATACCCAAATCTGTGTCGACTTCATGAGGCATTGGTGTGCCGAAGATGATATCCTGAACCATTTCCAAGCCAATTTGTGAATTATAAATTGTGGCAAGCCCAAGACGCAATGCTTTAATAGCAAGAGAAGCATAGTCACCGTCCACATTGGTTAGGCAGCTCGCAACACAAGTTTGTTCTTCGTGTATCGTACCAGCTGGATAGATACCAAGATTTTTCCAGACCTCTTTCCTTTTTTTCGGAGCAAATGCTTCTACCATTAGGTTTTCATCACCTGCGCCTATATTTTGCTGTGATTCAAGAAGTTCTCCCAGAGCAATCGACATGGCGTTATTATCTTGATTCGTATCGATTCCTAATTTCTCACACATCCATTTAAGTTTGTCTTCATCTGTTATCTTAAACGGTGATTTCCCCTCGCCAATCGCTTTTAATGTTCTGAATGCTTCATAAGCGTGATGGCTGTAAGTTCCAGCACCAAGCGTATTTTGTATCAGTAGCTTTCTCATAGCATTTGCATCAGGCCCGATGCCGCAAACACCCTTGTCAATCCCTTTGCTTACATTCCACCTGCATGGCCCATGGGAGCAAAGTTGGCAGCTTAAACCCTCCTGACAGAAACTACATCTGATTTTTTCTTGCATGGCATAGCGGTCAAATACATTGGTCATTCCGTCTTCACGGATTATTTTTAACATTTCTTCTACAGAATCGTGATAGCTCATTCTGTCATCCGATTTCTTTAATACTTCTTCAGTCATTATAGTAAAATTCTCCTTTTTTGTTTCAGTATGTCTAATATAAAGAGAATTATACAGATTGTATAGTAGGGATTACAAATTAAAAGAGGTAACATGTTGCAAAACAGAAAATCCTGAGAGCTAGAAGCAAACTCCTAGCTCTCAGGATTTTCTGTTTTAGTGCTAATAATTATCTTACCTTAACCGCTGCCCCCGCAGATTTTAGTACCGTTTCGTTAATCGCATTTTGATCAAGAATTAGTTTCCCTCCGATAAAAACCTTTTCAATTCCAAAAGGCTGTTCGATGTCAGGCGTGCCGTTTTGAAGCTTGCTTTCATCAAATATGGTTATGTCTGCAAAGTAGTTAGAGCGTAAGTAACCTCTTTCGGGAAGATTGAAGCGATCGGCAGTTGCACCTGTCATCTTGCGAATGGTGTTTGGCATAGTATCTCCGCTACCCTTAAGCGAATGCATAAGGAATTTCGGGAAGCAGTCATAGATGGCAGGGTTTTGTACACCAAAATCTTCAACCCATGCGTCTGTCATGTAGAGACAGGAGTCATCCTTACAAAGCTCGCTGATTATTTCATCGGTACTGTATGGACCCATATTCACCCTACCGTTGAAGTTACTGATTTCGCAGAGATGTAGATATGCTTTCAAATCAGAAGTTTTTAGTTCCTTTGCAATTTGGTGAACCGTCTTTCCATGATATTGTTCATAGCCTTCGCCAAGATAGGCAACGACAATGTCGTCAAAGCCAAAACCAAGCAGAATGCTAGAAGCTTTGCAAAGAATACTAAGTTTAATCTTGTTAATCGGGTTTTTCTTCTCTTTTGGTGTCATGGACTGGTACCAAGAGGGAAGAATAACCGTAATTACGGAAACACCAAGCTTCTCATCATAGATATCAAACTGTACGTCAATGCCATCATTTTTTAGATTATGTATAATATCAAGAAATTTGCCTTTGTCTTTGAAGGATCTTCGTCCAACAAAAATCGCATGAGAATAGTGAAGTTTTACCTTGGTCTCACGAGCAATTTCAGCTAGCTCATCAAGTGCTCTCAGAAGATGCGAGCGTCCGAGAAGCTCTGGATAGGACATGGATACGGCAGAACAGGCTCTTGCGTGTACGGTGAGTGGTCGGTCATATTTCGTACATAATGCAGCAACCTTCTTAAGTTCAGTAGTATCAGCGTAAAGACCTGGTTCGTACATAAGCCCAAGAGATATTCCTGCTGCACCTTGTTGCAATGCCTTTTCAAGAATCGATAGCATCTTAGTCTCTTCTTCTTTGGTGAGTGGTCGATTTTCCATCCCTGCAACACTAGCACGTGCTGAGCAATGACCGATAAGTGTTGCAATATTGCAAGGTGTGTTTTGGTTAATTGATTCAAAGTATTCATCTACTGAGCCGTATCTTCCAGTTGTGTCGTTAAAGAAGAACAGTCCTCCACCAAGCTTGTCTACATACTGACTATCTGGTTCAAATCCTACCGATGAAAGTCCACAGTTGCCAGTAACGAATGTGGTGATACCTTGTCTGATAAATGGTTCAAAGTATTTTTGTGGCTCATTTTTGATTGCAAACCAGTCGTTGTGAGAATGTGCGTCAATAAACCCAGGAGATACAGATAGACCGTTAAGGTCATAACAGATATCGTTTTCCTGCAAGCTGTCAGATGGTATTTCTGATGCGATTTTTGAAATCTTGTCGTTTTCTATTAAGATGTCACTAATAAAAGGTTCGTTGCCTGTGCCATCATAAATTTTTCCGTTTTTAAGTAATGTTCTCAAATAAAAATACCCCTTATTGTTATAATTATTTCAGCAATGATGGTGCAATGCTGAGTTTGGTTATATGATAACAGTCAAATTAACGTTTGTCTAGAAAATGCTTGTGGATTCCGATAAGTCTAAAAAAAGAATTAAAAAAGTACTACCTTTTACTAAAGTGAATATGGTATAATTTTTACATATATACAGAAAGAGAAAATGGAGGTATTCCGATGGAACAAAATACAGCTTCAGATTTTTTTGCGTCATATGAGGTAAAGGTAACACATCAGTTATGTAAGATTCTACGTTATATGTTCTTAGCATTTCCAGTTTTAATAATAGCATCGCTTGCAGGGGTTTTTCAGATTTCGATGAATTTCTTTGCGGTGGTTGTCCCTCTTGGTTTTGTATTCACATTTATATCCACGTTTTTATTAAAGATGAAGGTTTCGGAAAAGAAAATCAAATATGTTGCAACGATAGCCATTGGCTTGATTATCCTCATTATGGCAACGAATGCGAATGTGGGTATCTATATTACCTATATGCTGATGCCGATGATAGCGACGATGTATTTTGATAAAAAATTTACGATTCAGATGTCCTTGCTTGGTTTTGTGTTTTTAGCAGTGGGATTATATCTAAGAAGTCCAGGAGCTTGGGCAATGGAGATTGATGAGAGACCTGTGATTGCGTGGTATTTTTCGCATCTAATGGGTTATGTGGTGGAATATGTGGCATCTTCTGTTGTATTGATTTCCATTGCAGGACGTGCACGTAGTTTACTACAGAACTTATCGGATGTAGAGAAAGTAAAACGCATGGTCGATAGTTGTGATTCCGTGTCAAAAGATTTGTCTGGTGTTTTGCAGACACTTCACCAAGCGGTTTCTGCTAGTAGTGAGAGTAATAAGAATGTAATTCATTCTGCGGATCAAACATTAAATCAGTGTAATAATAACCTAACACAAGTACTTCATACGGTGGAAGGTGCTATGCAATTGGTTGATTCTATGGATAGTGTGAAAAGTGAGACAGATACATTGGTTTCAAAATCAGAATATGCTTATCAAGCAATTGAACAATATGAAGAAGTTATGAATGATACAGTAAATAGCATGAATCATATTAAAAATGCTTCCTCTCAGACAAACGAATCGATTGCTACATTGAGTGCACAGACGTTAGAAGTGGCTAAATTTAGTGAAATCATTCAAGGAATTGCAAACCAAACGAATATCCTTTCTATTAATGCATCCATTGAGTCAGCAAGAGCAGGAGAAGCAGGTAGAGGATTTGCAGTGGTAGCAGACCAAGTGTCTACTCTTGCTGCGAAAAGTAAAGAAGCCGCACGACATATCACAGAACGAATTAATGAGATGCAAAATCAGATTACGGCGGTTGAAGACTCGATTAAGAGTAATACCATTTCCATAGAAGAAGGAATGACACAGATAGAGACCGCACGTGAAGAAGCAAAACAAATAGGCGAGATTCAAAAAGAAATGAAGCAGTTGACACTCAGTGTTGCTGATAGTTGCCTTAGTTCCAGACAATACGGTGGACAGATGCTTCAGATGTCAGAAAGTATGAAGAGCCTTACAGAAGAGTCATTAACCTCTGTTTCAGAGATTAAAGATTCCACAGTGTATCAAGCAGAAGCAGTACATAGCATTGAAACGGTATTACAGACAGTGGAAGATTTGACTACGCAGTTGGTGCAGGTTACAAAACAGTAGAAGAATAAGAATATACTAAAAATAAAAATAACTAGAAGGCACTCATCAACATTGTGCCCTCTAGTTATTTTTTGCTATGTAAATGTATAGTAAAACAATACTACCTCTACCCAAAAAACGTAATAAAGATACCAGCCAACACAGCAGAACCTAGCGTACTAGAAACAATAGGCCCCATGGCATGCATAAGTACATGATTATGAGGATTATATTCTTGTGCTACCTTTTGGGAAACACGAGCTGCCATTGGCATAGCAGATACACCAGAATTTCCGATGAGAGGATTAACTTTTCCACCAGTTACTTTATATAAAAGTTTGGCGATGAGAACACCACCAACAGTACCAAAGCAAAAGGCGATTAATCCTAAGCCAATAATCAATAATGTTTTGGCATCTAAGATTCGATCAGCGGTTGCAGTTGCTCCAATGGAAAGACCAATAAGAAGTGTTAGAATATTAAGTAAATCATTCTGCAAGGAACGTACAATTCGGTCCATAACGCCACTTTCACGAATAAGGTTACCTAACATAAGCATTGCAATAAGTGACCCTGCCGCTGGAATAAAAATTAAAGTAAGAAGGGTTGCGACAATAGGAAATATAATTTTCTGACGTTGTGTTACTCGTTTTGGTACATCCATAACAACGACACGTTCTTCAGCAGTAGTAAGGGCACGCATAATTGGTGGTTGAATAAGAGGAATCAGTGCCATATAGGAATATGCAGCAATGGCAATAACGGGAAGTAAATCAGGTGCTAAACATTCCGCAGTGTAGATAGATGTTGGTCCGTCAGAGCTACCGATGATAGCGATAGATACAGCCTCTTGAATGGAGAAAGCTTCAAAACCAGGAATGATATGTGTAAATCCCTGTCCGAGTAATAATGCACCTCCTAAGGCAACAAAGATACCAAGCTGTCCGCCTAAGCCAATAAGTGCACTTCGCGGAGAAGAAATCAAAGGACCGAAGTCGGTCATAGCGCCAATACATAGAAAAATCATTGGTGGATAGATACCCAAATGGATTCCTTGATATAAGTAATAAACAAGACCACCCTCATCGTGGGCAGAAAGACCTGCTAATGGAATATTGGCAATTAACATGCCAAATGCCAAGGGAAGCAGTAGCAACGGTTCATATTTTTTGACAATGGCTAAATAGGCTAATAAGAGGGCAATGCAAATCATACAAATCTCTGGCAGTCCCATTTTCGTAATTCCCATGCTAGATATAAATTTTTCCCAAAAATTCATTTTCACATCACTCCTTTTTCTCTTTATTTGATTGTTGAATAACCTTCACTATTAATGTATGCTTCTACCTTGAGTCCCTGTTCACACATAGCACATTGACCAGGGGTATAAATCTGGTATTCTTCTATATCATCATCAGTAAACAATGTATGAATTTCTTGTCCTGATTGGTCAGCTAAGGCACTGAATAAAGTAGATATTCCAATAAGTGTGCCACCGTAGTAAGAAATACATTCGAGCGCACAGCTAAGGGTTATGCCACTGGAAATAGAATCAATTAGTAATAGAATGTTTTTGTCTAATATAATATCTTTCTTGCTGTCGGGAAACATGAGTTCCTTGTTTACATTTACTTCTGGGGTTATTACATGAATTTCCTGATCGCTATTCATAATAGATATGCCATCCTGCAAAAGTTCTTCTGCTAGATATGCTCCGATTACCTGCGTTCCTTCTACACATACAATGGTATCTACAAGAGTACTAGTTAGATAAGGAATAGCTAATTCTTTTGCAACATCTTTTGCCATCCGTGCATTTGTTTTTAAATCATTTACATTAAGGTAATGACTAACATGGGCACTACTGGTAGCAAAATGACCAGGGATGACTTTCATAGTGATTAACGGGTTTTTGGATAAGGAAACAGTAAACGTTTGATTTTCCATAATTACCTCCTGAAATCGCTCCATAAAATAGGTGCTGTTTTGGTTATACGATAACATGCGAAAAACAGTAAAAACAACCTTTTAACGGTCTTCTTAGCGCAATCTTTACTTTTGGACTGAATAAATATGCTTTTTATCTAATGTAACCATTTATAGTTTGAAAATAGTAAAAGTATACCTACATTGTTGCTTTTTGAATCAGAATTAAGTATGATAGAGGGTATGAAAGATTACAATGGAGGAAATTTATGATCAAGGTTCAAAAACTGTCCTATTCGTACCCACAAAAGGACTTATACAATAAGGTTTCATTTACAATAGAAGAGGATGTACATTGTGCGCTCATTGGCACGAATGGTACTGGAAAAAGTACATTACTTGATTTGTTGATGAACCCTGAAGAATATTTATATGATGGAAAAGTAGAGATTAATGTCAAGGGCAGGATTGGGTATGTTAGCCAGTTTTCGCAATTAGATAAAAAAGAAGATGTAACAGTTTTTCAATATATCAGTGATGAGTTTGTGAAGCTTGAACAGAAGATTGCAGATTTTTGCAAGGAGATGGAGACTGCGCAGGATTTAGATGATATCTTCGAGGGGTATCAAAAAGCATTAGATGAGTTCAATGCAATTGATGGTGATTATTATGAAAGTAATATTAAAAAGCAGTTAAATGTAGCGAAATTAGAGAAGCTAGAAAATCAAAAAATCGATAGTCTGAGTGGTGGAGAGTTCAAGTTAGTTCAAGTAATTAGAGAAATGATGTTGAGTCCAAATTTTCTTATTATGGACGAACCAGATGTGTTTTTGGATTTTAATCATCTGAATGCATTAAGAAATCTAATTAATGCTCATAAAGGAACGCTTCTTATTATCACGCATAATAGATATTTGTTAAATCATTGCTTTAACAAGATACTTCACATGGAAAACATGGATATACAGGAGTTTGACGGAACGTATCTAGAAT
Organism: Anaerosporobacter sp.; assembly: GCF_031551385.1. Classification (GTDB taxonomy): domain Bacteria; phylum Bacillota; class Clostridia; order Lachnospirales; family Lachnospiraceae; genus Anaerosporobacter. The sequence goes on along the minus strand of NZ_JAVBNS010000043.1, from coordinate 1,555 downwards.
ATAACTTTGAACTTCTTGCTACAAAGATTGATTTAGCGGAAGCTTCTTCAGCGGATCAAGCAGAGATTGAACGTCAGAGTAAGATTCTAGAACAAGCCAGAATGAAAGCAATGATGATAGATAGCCCAGCTCTAGGAAGAGCCGTTCATGCAAGACAAACATTAGTGGACAGGTTAAAAGCAAGAAAAACGAAAGCTCCTTTTGTAGATATCAAACAGCCAGAGATTCATTTTGAACTTGAAAGTGAAGTGGCAGATGAAAATATTCTTGAACTAACAGATTATAGCGTTGCATTTGATGAGCAATTGTTAGAGCATGTGAATTTTGAGATGAAACCAAATGAACATGTGGCGATTATTGGTAACAATGGAACTGGAAAGACGACGATGCTTCGCGAAATTTTTGAAAACAAGAATGATACAATTAAGATTAGTGAAGAGGCAAAAGTTACAATGTTTTGCCAGATTACTGATGCATTATATGATGATGCAAAGAATTTATATGAAATTTTTGAAGAAAAAGGTTTTGAGAAGAGAGCAGAGATAAGTGACTATTTAAGAAGATTTGGTTTTGAAGGAGATACACTTTCACAGAGAGCAAGTGAATTATCTGGAGGGGAAAAAGATTTATTTCAATTAGCTGTAATTTCATTAGGAAACGCCAACTTCCTATTGTTAGATGAACCTACGGGACATCTTGATGTATATGCACAGATTGCATTAGAACAGGCGGTTTCAGAGTACAAAGGTGCGGTTCTTATGGTATCCCATGATTTTTATACCGTGTCGAATTGTGTGGACTATGTGCTTCTAGTAGAAAACAATACAGTGCGTAGAATGAGCAACCGTAAATTCCGTCAGATGATTTATGCCAACCATTTCAGCAAAGATTATCTGCTGTTAGAGGAGAAGAAAAAAGAGACGGAAACTAGAATCGGGCAGCTACTTAAAGCGAATGAATATGAAAAGGCAAAGGTTCTTATGGAGTCATTGGAACAAATAATTAAAGAGATGAAAACGTCAATGGTATAAGGGGGGATTTTACATGGCAGATTTTCAATGGTATCGGGCTTATGACAAATTGAATGAATCGGTCTACATTGTAGATGCAGAAACATATGAGATACTCTATGTTAATGAACGTATTCAGTCAAAATTTCAAGGGGATGCGTTGGGAAAATATTGTTATGCACATTTTTGCAATAGAACAACACCTTGTGATTATTGTTCATCTGCGTGTAAATTAGAAGAACTCCCTAGTAATGAGTTTTATAAAATAGATAGGTATAATCCTGTGCTTGATATCTTTATTACGGTTAATGAGCGTATTGTTGACTGGGAGGATGGACGCAAAGCCCGTCTCTGTATTGCTATAGATATATCACAGAAGGCTAAGACGGAGACAATGGTCGATTGGCAACATGCATTTCTTGAGCAAAGTGATAACTATTTAGCATGTTTTGATACGGATTATTATGTTGTATACGCCAATCCGGCGATGTGTGATTTGATGGGGTGGAGCGTTGGCGATGATGCAAAGGGAGATTTTTTATCTG
>NZ_JAVBNS010000250.1:0-7905 GCF_031551385.1 Anaerosporobacter sp. | reverse complement strand
CTACTGCTACTTCAATTTCCTCAATTTTTGTCTCTAATCCTTCAATGTCATCATCAATCGTTTCATATTCTTTTTGCTCATTATATGTGAATTTGATTTGATTGGAACGATCCTTTTGATAAACCACTTTCTCTTCCTTTGGTTTCTCTGTCTTCTTCTCTATAACGTCATCGTCACCTTTTACAAGATGGTAATCGCTATATCCACCTTCATATTGCTTAACTACACCATTCTCTTCGAAAGCAAAGATACGACTGACCATTCGATCTAAGAAGTAGCGATCATGGGATACCGTTACTACGATGCCTTGAAATGTATCCAAGTAATGCTCAAGAATTGTTAGCGTTTGAATATCTAAATCATTCGTAGGCTCATCGAGTATCAATACATTTGGGGCACTCATTAGAACATAAAGTAAGTAAAGGCGGCGTTTTTCACCACCTGATAGTTTACCAATCAACGAATACTGCATAGCACCTGTGAACAAGAATTTCTCTAACATTTGAGACGCTGTAATACTACCTTCATTTGTAGTGATATATTCCGCAACACTCTTAATGTAGTCAATTACTTTCATATTTGGATTTAACTCTTCATTTTCTTGCGAAAAATAGCCGATTTTAACTGTCTCACCACACTCTACATAGCCTGAATCTGGCAAAATAATTCCATTGATTATCTTTAGTAACGTAGATTTACCACAACCATTCTTACCAATAATACCAATTCTATCATCCTTGAGTAGTATATAAGTAAAATCACGAAATAGAACCTTATCACCATAAGATTTCGATACCTCATGTAATTCGACCGTCTTCTTTCCAAGTCTTGAAGATACAGAATTCATCTCTACCGATGTTGTTTCTTTCGGCTTTTCTCTATCACGTAATTGCTCAAAACGTTCAATATGTGCCTTTTGCTTTGTTGATCTTGCTCTTGCACCACGCATCATCCATTCAAGGTCTTGACGATATAAACTCTTATTCTTACGCTCTGTTGCCATTTCCATCTCTTCTCTTTGTGCTTTTAACTCTAAGAAACTGGAATATCCTCCTGCATAACTATATATATTCGCATTGTCAATCTCTATAATACGATTTGTTACCTTATCTAAGAAATATCTATCATGCGTTACCATAATAATTGCGCCACGGTATTGATTCAGATATTTCTCAAGCCATTCTGCCATATCATTATCCAAATGGTTCGTAGGCTCATCTAATACTAAAATATCTGCTGGATTAAGAATTGCTCGTACAAGTGCTAGACGCTTTCTTTGTCCACCAGAAAGCACATCAACTCTTCCATCATAATCACGAATACCTAGTTTATCCAGCATAGATTTTGCATCCGCTTCCTTCGTCCAATCCTTCTCATGTGCATCTTTGTCTTGCAGCATAACATTTTCAAGGATATTCTTTGACACGTCAAACTCAGGTTGTTGTGCAAGATATTCAATCTTAATGTTTCTTCCTGTTGTAACCTCTCCTGCATCAGTCTCTTCCATACCTGCAATAATCTTTAATAGAGTAGATTTTCCCGTTCCGTTAATACCAATAACGCCAATCTTATCTCCCTCTTGAATTCCTAGCGATATTTCTTTAAATAATATTTTGTCTGTATAACTTTTCGTAACTTTTTCTATTGTTAACAAATTCATGTAATTACTCTCTTTCGCTTTGCATTTTCCTTATATTTATTAAATATATGTAGTATTTTCTATTATAACTTATGGAATAAGTTGTTACAATCCCCAAAATGTATGCCATCTAACATACATCTCCAACTGCACTTTCCCTATATTACACAAAAAACACTTGCAAAATGCCAAATTTACGGTAAAATAGAGACTGAGACTAAATGTTCATTTTGTACTAGCAAAAAATCAGTTATACTGATAAAAGAAAATAATATAAAAACTAGTAATACAACGTAGAAAGGTTTTAAATTATGATACAAGCATGTAATGTTACACTAAGACTTGGTAAACGCGCTCTTTTCGAAGACGTTAACATTAAGTTTACCGAAGGAAATTGTTATGGTCTAATTGGTGCAAATGGCGCTGGTAAATCTACTTTCCTTAAGATTATGTCAGGACAAATCGAAGCAACACAAGGAGATATCGTTATCACTCCTGGACAAAGACTATCTTTCTTACAACAGGATCACTTCAAATATGATGAATTTGATGTTTTAAATACTGTTATCATGGGTAATAAAAGACTCTATGATATCATGAAAGAAAAAGATATTATCTATGCCAAAGAAGATTTCACAGAAGAAGACGGTATTAAAGCAAGTGAATTAGAAGGTGAATTTGCTACATTGAATGGTTGGGAAGCGGAATCAGATGCTTCTACTTTACTAAATGGTTTAGGTATTGATACTGATATGCATTACAAATTAATGTCTGAATTAGATGGTGGAGATAAAGTAAAGGTTTTACTTGCTCAAGCGTTATTTGGTAATCCAGATATCCTATTACTAGATGAGCCTACTAACCATCTTGACCTTGATGCAATTCGTTGGTTAGAAGAATTCTTAATTAACTTTGAGAATACTGTTATCGTTGTATCCCATGACCGTTACTTCTTGAACAAAGTATGTACACATACTGCAGATATTGACTACGCTAAGATTCAATTATATGCAGGTAACTATGACTTCTGGTATGAGTCAAGCCAATTAATGGTAAAACAAATGAAAGAAGCCAACAAGAAGAAAGAAGATAAAATCAAGGAATTACAAGACTTTATTCAACGATTCAGTGCAAATGCTTCAAAATCAAAGCAAGCAACTTCTCGTAAAAAAGCACTTGAAAAAATTGAACTTGATGATATCCGCCCATCAAGCCGTAAGTACCCTTACATTGATTTCAGACCATCTAGAGAAATCGGTAATGAAGTTCTTACTGTTACAAATCTTTCAAAGACAATTGATGGTGTAAAAGTTCTTGATAACATTTCCTTTATCATAGGTAGAGAAGACAAAGTAGCTTTCGTTGGTCCTAACACGTTAGCAACTACTACTCTATTCAAGATTCTTACTGGAGAACTAGAACCAGATGAAGGTGAATATAAATGGGGTGTTACTACTAACACATCTTATTTTCCTAAAGATAACACAAAAGACTTCTCAGGGGATGAGATGATCGTAGACTGGTTAATGCAATTCTCTCCTGAAAAGGATGTTACTTATGTTCGTGGTTTCCTTGGAAGAATGTTATTTGCTGGTGAAGAAGGTGTTAAAAAGGTTAATGTATTGTCTGGTGGTGAGAAAGTACGTTGTATGCTTTCTAAGATGATGATTCTAGGCTCAAATGTATTGGTTATGGACGAACCAACAAACCATTTAGATATGGAATCAATCACAGCACTAAACAATGGATTAATTAAATTCTCTGGCGCATTATTATTCACATCACAAGATCATCAGTTTATTCAAACAATAGCAAATCGTATTATGGAAGTTACTCCAACTGGTTTAATTGACAAGATTACGACATATGATGAATATCTTGATAATGATGAATTAGCTAGAAAACGTCAAGTTATGAATATGGCTACTGACGAAGACTAAAGATGCACTATGCACTATTGACTTTGCAACGGTTCAAAGGGATTTGAAGGTTATGTAGATAGGGAGGTTTTCACTTAATGAAGTCACGCACTATTTTTACATTCCAAGCTAAAAACGGAATGTGTATATCAAAAGATGTATTTAATTCAGCTGGACAATTATTGGTTGCCAAAGAAACTATAATTACTGCTAAAGTAAAAGAGATGTTAAACTTTTACTCTATTATGAAGGTCACTGTATATGACAAGGTAGTAGAAGAAACAGCTGTAGAAGAAGAAACACCAGTCGTTAATACAGACTCATATTCACAAAAAATAAAAAGTAGCGAAAGATTCCAAGAATTTAAGAAATCATTTAACACAAATGTAAAGCAATTCCAATCAGATATCACCACTTTTGTTAATAAAACAGGTGATGTTGATTTGGTTAATTTAAAAGATGAGCCATATACAATCCTAAGTAAAAGTGATACGACTCTTAACGTTTTTGATATGTTACACAACATAGAGGAATATAGTGATTCCACATACTCACATTCATTGAATGTTGCTTTAATTAGTAATGTTATTGGCCGCTGGATTGGTTACTCTGATAAGGACCTTGAACAGCTTACCCTAGCTGCATTATTACATGATATCGGAAAGTTAATGATCCCTGAAGAGCTTTTAGCAAAACCAGATAAATTAACGGATGAAGAATTCCAAATGATTCGATTACATCCTATTACAGGTTATGATTTAATTAAAGATGAAGATATCGACCCTCGTATTAAAGATGCAGTTTTAAAACATCATGAAAAATGCGATGGAACAGGTTATCCTTCCAAATTAACAGGTGATACTATTGGTGAGTTCGCTAAAATCATTGCAATTGCAGATATCTATGATGCAATGACTTCAAAACGTTCCTACCGCGAAGCTCTTTGTCCATTCGAAGTTATCCGCATATTTGAAGATGAAGGCTACCAAAAATACGACATTAAAATCTTACTTACTTTCTTAGAACGAATTGGACAAGCATATATTAACAACGCTGTTAAATTAAGTGATGGTAGAGAAGGCGAGATTGTTATGCTTAACAAAAACGCATTATCAAGACCTATTGTTCGACTTAAAGACAGTACCGTTGTTGATTTATCCAAAACTTCTAATTTAACAATTGCAAAAATACTATAAAACTAAAAAACAAACTATATTGAATAAAATGGAGATGATACTTTGGACCCGAGTGATGTCACGCAGATTATTATTTTACTAATTCTATTACTACTATCATGCTTTTTCTCATCAGCAGAAACTTCTTTAACTACAGTAAACAAATTACGTATTCGAAGTTTAGTTGACGAGAATGTAAAAGGCGCAAAAACAGTTGCTAAACTTATTGAAGACCCATCGAAAATGCTAAGTGCAATTTTGATTGGCAACAATATTGTTAACCTATCCGCATCTTCCCTTGCTACTTCTTTTGCACTTAATCGCTTTGGAAGTGTTGGTGCTGGTATTGCAACTGGTATCCTTACTATTATGATTTTAATTTTTGGTGAGATTACACCAAAAACATTAGCAACTCTTAATGCCGAAAAACTTTCTTTACGTTATGCAGGCGCAATCTACTTTTTAACGCAACTATTAACTCCAGTTATCTTTATAGTGAATCATATCTCACTATTCCTACTGCGCTTGTTACGAGTTGATCCAAATGCGAAAGTATCTGCCATAACAGAGAACGAACTTCGTACTATAGTTGATGTAAGTCATGAAGAAGGGGTAATTGAAAGTGAAGAACGTAGAATGATAACCAATGTTGTTGATTTTGGTGATTCACTTGCGAAAGACGTAATGGTACCACGTATTGATATGGAATTCGCAGATATCAATCTCACTTATGATGAACTTGTTACTGCATTCTCAATTGAGAAATTTACTAGAATGCCTGTTTATCAAGATACAAGAGATAATATTATCGGTATTGTTAATTTGAAAGACATCTTCTTCTATCAAGGAAAAAAAGAAGACTTCTGTTTGAAGGATATTATGAGAGATCCTTATTTTACATACGAGTACAAGAAAACTTCTGAATTATTCGTAGATATGAAAAAAGAATCCATTCCTCTTGCTATCGTATTAGACGAATACGGCGCAACTGCTGGTCTTCTTACAATTGAAGATTTAATCGAAGAAATTGTTGGTGATATTCGTGATGAATATGACTCTGATGAAGAAGATTCCATTCAATGCATTACGGAAAATGAATTTATCGTAGATGGTAATACAAAACTTGATGACATTAATGAAGCAATCGGACTTCATATAGAATCCGATGATTACGATTCTATTGCTGGTCACATTATTGGTTTACTTGACCATCTTCCTTCACAAGGTGAATCTGTTGAAGATGAGAACGTTCTCTATACTGTTGATGCAGTTGATAAAAATCGTATTGATAAAATCCACATCGTTGTATTACCTGTGGCAGAATAGATATAACAAACAAAAGCTCGAACAAAATGATTTTATTTTGTTCGAGCTTTTTTGTTTGTTATATCTTATTTTTTATTTTTATGTTTTGCTAGGGCATGTCTGAAAATTCATTATGCAATATTATTCGGTTTGCACTCTTTAAACTCACATTTTTCAACTCTATGACCACCTGATTTATCAATCGCACCACCACTATATTCAGAAACACAACGGACAAATCGACATTCCTTTATCTCACCTCTTGCACCATACATAATAATTCCTGCACCACTCTTCTGTCTGCAATTGATGAACAAGCAATTTTTGATAGTACCCGAACGAGAATAGATTGCCCCATCTTGACAATGAGAGAATATTGTATCTGATATCTTCGGCTCTATTGCATCATAGATAGCACGTCCATTCTTTATATTACGAAATATTGAATGTACCACTATCATTCTGCTTCCTGTTGCACGAAATACAGAATTTGTTGCCCTACCATCGAATTCCGAACGATCAATTACACAACCTCTTGAACGAGTAATATCAAACATATCTCGTTGCTTTAGACCATCAGCAATTATCTTGCAACCTTTAATCTCTAGTATCCCTTTACTTTGGATTTGTTGCCTCAGATAAACTACAGCATGACTGAAGCTAAGAATCCCTAATTCCGTTACCTGTATTGGCATATCGATTATCGTAGCAATCGGAATACGGTATTCTTTATCTATAATCTTTTCCTCGTGACTATAAAGGTATTGTACAATCTCTTCTCCTTGTGGATAACACTCAATATATTGGCAATCCATAACGTTCGACTTTACTTCGTTATTATAGAATATTGCTCCCCCATGCTCTAATGCATAGCAATGCTTGAAAGAGCAACATGTAATCATAATATCTGTCCCTACATATACAGCTCCACCATTTTTAGCTTCGCATTTTTTAAATGTAGAATTCGTTATACTTCCATGTCCTTGTTGAATCTGAATCGCTGCACCATTCTCAACTGTATAACATTTGTGGAAATTACAATTATTTATCTCTATTTGATTTCCCCAGAACTTCACTGCACTATTTTTTGTTGTATGATAGACTTTAGAATCCACCATCGTCAAGTTTCCATTCTTCTGATTAATTGCACTTCCAATAAATCTACAATCAAAAACAGAATCCGTTACATGAACTTCGGAATAACTCTTTACTTCCACTAAAGCATTATTCGTATCCGATTTATTGATAATGGTCGTATCTCTAATTTGTAATGTTCCACCGTCTACTATGATAGAACCATAAAGATAGATAACTGCATGATCAAGTACAAGTGTGCCATTCTTAGGAACAATAAGCTTGTCCTTTATAATACAAGCATCTACAATTCGTGTCTCTTTACCAGGCGACACGGATTTATTCTCAATCTCCGTTATATATTCCATATCTGGCATATAATATTTAAGCTCAGTCATAGTCAATGGCAAGTCCACATTCCTCATTGTAGCAAATGAATGGATACATTTGTCCATATTGCCCTCATAAGCATTCTGAATGAACTCTGAAAGCAAATGAAGAATCTCTTTCGGTACTTGGAATAACACTCGGTATCTCTCTATTGATTCCATTTCTTCTTCAGAAAGTGAATCTTTGCGTAAGCTTACATTAATCAAATCCATAAGGAACAGATATCTCTTTAATGGTTCTTCTAAATTCCATAATAAATCATCAGTTAATCTTGTTTCCTCTGTTGTTAAGCGAATAACCTTGGCTATCTGCTTAGACTCAAGTCCTAATCCCTTCACCATCACTCGCTCTAACTCATAATTATTAAGAGTACTGCTTGATTTATTAATCCCTGCATGTCCAA
>NZ_JAVBNS010000141.1:0-37395 GCF_031551385.1 Anaerosporobacter sp. | reverse complement strand
AATATTTATTCATTTAAACTTAGTTGATATACTTGTGTAATATACGTTTATGATGCAAAACTTTGTTATGTTTTCAAAGCGCATTCGTTAATGTTCTCTAAAACAAAACACGCTACATACCTAAGAACTTCTAAGTGCGTACAGGGAGATATTGAAAGGTTACGGAAACGCCATTATAAATTTATATAAAAAAAATAGATATAAAATAATCTCTTATATCTACCTAATACAACAAATGTATGCAAAGCAAGTGCTCATGCAAGAATGATTTTCAATTTAAAAAATAAGCCGTAGAATAATAATTAAACTACGACTTTTCTATAATCTATTCTTTATAAAAATGCAAGTAAGGTAGTTTCTATAAGGTATTAAATTTTCTCGTTTAATAGTTCTAATGTGTCTCATGGTACTGCCTCACTTTCCTTTATATTTTATATTTATTTTATAATTATTTAATTTTGTTTATCTAATGTTTTAACATTATTTCATATCTTCCCTTAATTGTCAATTTGTTTTTTTGATTTATATTTTTACTTTTATTTAATTTTACTCTTTATTTCGGATAATTCCGCCAGTTTGAGCCTTGTTCTTTAAGTTCAAGTTTAGTATATTATTTTGTTATTATCTTGACTTGTATATACAAGCTTACTGTTCACACAAAACGTTCACAGCAACGCAATCCAGCCCATTTAAAGTTTATTGAGTGGAAAAAAGAGATGGATTTACAAGGGGTTATAGCGTATAATTAAGTATTATATAAGGTGGTGTGACTGTGAAAAACAATATTATTATTTCGGGAGTACCTCGTGCTGGTAAAAGTACAATATCACATATACTATCAAAAAAATTCGGCTATCAGCATATTAGCATGGATTCAATTAATGCTGGACTCGAAAAGGCTTTCCCCGAATTAGGTGTCAACACTTCTGCTGATATGCCTTCCTTGGAAAAGCTTCGCAATATTAGTTCTAAAATTGCACCATTCATTAAAGCTATGATGGATAGTGGGGAATATGATGAGTTTCAGCCAGGCATGATCTTAGACGTTTATCAATTACTACCCGAAGACTATATGAAATATTTGCATCATGCGAATTGCGAAATTTTCTACTTTATCCCTTCTGAAATGACACCTGAAGAACGTTTTTCTATACTAAAAACTTATGACACCGAGAAGGACTATACTTTTTATACACCCGAAGAGGAATTACGTGAAAGGTGTGTAGAAATTGTTGAAGTGAGCAAGTTTATAAAGGAACAATGCATAAATTATAACCTTCCCTATTATGAGACAACCCAAAATAGAGAAGAAGTATTTGAACAGTTTATCAAATGTTTTGAGCATAATTGCTCTGCTCAGAAAAGAGAAATATCAACTATAAGTTGTGACAAAGCCTTTTAAAATGAAAAGTATGCATTTTTAGAAAGGAGTCCTATTCATGCTGCAGCCAAACAAAGCAATTTATACAATAGATGATATCTATGCTCTGCCAGAAGGCGAAAGAGCCGAGCTGATTGATGGTCAAATCTATGCGATGTCACCACCGAATAGATTGCATCAGAAATTGTCTATGGAGTTATCCGTAGAAATACTAGATTATATCAAAAAGAACAATGGTTCTTGCGAGGTCTACTCTGCTCCGTTTGCAGTATTCTTGAACGAAGACACAAAAAACTACGTTGAACCAGATATCTCTGTGATCTGTGATAAAAACAAACTTGATGATAGGGGTTGCAACGGTGCGCCTGATTGGATTATCGAGATTGTTTCACCAAACAGTAAACGAATGGATTATCATACAAAACTATTCAAATACCGTACTGCTGGTGTAAAAGAATACTGGATTGTTAATCCTGAGCGGCAACAAGTTTTAGTATATGACTTTGTGGGAGATGGAGAAAAGACAGATACGTATTCATTTGCTGACACAATAAAGGTTGGTATCTATGATAATCTGCATATAACGATTTCAAAACTGATTAACTTAGAATAATAATATTATTATTGTTCACTACGCAACCAGTAACAGAATAATACCTTTTTTATATGCCATACTAACATGGATATTGAAAAGTAAACGAGAAGAGGAGAACTACTATGAACCCAGGACAAGAACAATTTTACAATTTCATCGTTGACCGTGTACAAGATGAGCACAAAGATGCTGTTCGCACACTTATGCAAGACAACTTCAAGAAACAGGATGAAGGAACTTTCACTTTTGAAACATTGACAGAAACACAAAACGCCCTTATGACAATGCTTAAACCAGAAGCTGTAGAAGAAGTTAAAGGAGCAATGGCTCATTTTGCATCTCAGATGAAATAAGGGAATCTACTCGATGCGAGAGTTGACTTTTATCAATCATTAATTTAGAACTAACATAATCTATACTCGAAAATGGCATTTTAACTTTTTTATTGTTAAAATGCCATTTTTATATTTGAATGAAACTTATACCGTTATTTCAATACGATTGCCTTCTCCATCAAAAACACAACTTTCATAATATCCATCTCCTGTTGTCCTTGGTCCACTGATAACACGAAAACCATCTGTCTGCAATCGCATCGTCAACTCATCCACTGCTTCTTTTGAACCTACACTGAATGCAATATGTGCATAGCCTAACCGCTGCTTACTACTTTCATTTTCTGTAACTATTGAATTATCATTCATTATTTCAAGTTTTGCGCCATCTTTGAATGATATAAAGTATGACGTAAATCCTTTTTTCGGATTATGATACTTCTCTCCTGCTTCTCCGTTAAAATATATTTCAAAAAATTCTCTTTCTCTCTCTAAATCTTTCACATATAAAGCAACATGGTGTATCATCATACTTTGTTACCTCCGACTACTAATTAATCTTGAAATGTTCTCAATGCCTCAATCGTCTGTGCAATCAAGTCGTCAAGTGTCCAACCAAGCATGTCTGCGCCACGTTCAATAACTTCTCTTGAACAGCCTGCTGCAAAACCTTTGCTCTTATATTTTTTCTTTACCGATTTCAACTCCAAATCCTGTACACTTTTAGATGGTCTCATAATAACAACCGCACCGATAAGTCCTGTTAGTTCATCAATTGCATATAATACTTTCTCCATCTCATGCTCTGGTTCAATATCTACTCCAAGCCCATAACCATGACTTGCTGTCGCATGAATAATTCTTTCATCAACACCTTTTTCACGCATGATTTCTTGACTCTTTATACAATGTTCCTCTGGATATTGCTCAAAATCTAAGTCATGTAGCAAACCTACAACTCCCCAGAAGTCCTTTTCATCACCATAACCTAATTTCTCTGCGAAATACATCATTGTCTTTTCTACAATCTGCGCATGTTCTAAGTGAAATGCTTCTTGATTATATTCTGTTAATAAATTCCATGCTTGTTCTCTAGTCATATCTAAATGTCCCCTTTACTATTACTTTTAAACTTATAACTTATCTATCGCATCTCTATAAGATGTAACTTTATCCACAGTAAAATACTTTTTGAACTCTTTTGTCCACATATCCATCTCTTCTTCTATCTCATTCACAACTTCCATTATAAATATAACCGATTTACAGTCTGTTTTCGACATAGCTGGGAGCAAAACAGAAAATCCCCATTCTACATCTTCTTTCTCATCTTCAAATCCATTTCTGGCATCAACAACAAAATTACTGTTTTCATGTTTTTGTAGTGTTTCTAATGCTGCAAGTGTGACATTTCTATAATCATCAAAGCTACATTTCTTTTTCCATGTAAGTAGAACTACGTTATCTTCTTGCATGTAGGTTACATTTCCGTATTGGGTATCGTAAATGGGTTGATTCATGGGGTTAGTTCCTTTCTGAGTGAGGTTAGTATAGGTTTAGTACATCTTATGTTACTATTCAACACCGATGAAATCTGCTTAGAAGCAGTTAAACAAAAGTTTCAATACATCTCATGTTACTATTCAACGAAAAGCAAGAAATAGAGAATATTAAGATAGACCATAGTTTCAATACATCTCATGTTACTATTCAACGCATTTGTTGCACTACCTGCGCTAGTCGCATATTGTTTCAATACATCTCATGTTACTATTCAACACTACCTCCCACCGTGGCGGTTATATTACTTACATTGTTTCAATACATCTCATGTTACTATTCAACCACCGTAAATCCAATATTCTTATTTTCTATAATACCATAAAATCCTTTATTTTCAAGCATTTCTTCCAAATTTACCAACCGCTGACCATCTTTGAATAAATCACTACCTAACCACCTTCAAACCCTTGTCATTACTAGCTTAACACGATTCTACAATAATCATCGGCTGGTAAAATCATCACATATCTATCTATTCTGATATCTCTATTTTATATCTAATCAATACTACGTCCTTCAGCTTACAACGTAATCTTCCTATCCTTAAAATAATACTCCTTGTCATGTTCATTCAGCTCACGCAATACCTTGCATGGATTACCCACAGCGATTACATTCGATGGAATGTCCTTTGTCACAATGCTTCCTGCTCCAACAACCACGTTATCACCAATCGTAATTCCAGGCACAATCACAACGCCAGCTCCAATCCAACAGTTTTTTCCGATAGAAACAGGGAAATTGTACTGATACCCTTGTTGGCGTAACTCTGGCAAAATCGGATGTCCTGCTGTTGCTACTGTTACATTTGGCCCAAACATCGTATAGTCACCAACATAGATATGCGTATCATCTACTAGTGTCAAATTAAAATTTGCATAGATACATTTTCCAAAATGTACGTGGCCGCCGCCAAAATTGGCATGGAATGGTGGTTCTATATAGCAACCTTCACCTATTTCAGCAAACATTTCTTTGAGCATCACCGCTCTTTTCTCTAATTCCGTTGGACGTGTCATATTGAAATCATAAAGACGGTCTAGTCGTTTAAACTGCTCCTTCATTATTTCTTCATCTCCTGGTAAATATAACTCTCCTGTATGCATTTTCTCTTTCATACTCATTTTATAGTTCCTCCTTCGTGGTTAAGTTTCTAACCCATTTGTATTTTTTATAATGTTTATAAACTACTGGAAGCTTTATGCTTTCATCAATATTTACAATGAAATATACTAGCAACACAGGTTGTTTTAGAATAAATGCAGCAATTAGACCAAGTGGAACAGTGACACACCACATCGTCACGGCATCACATAGGAAACCAAATTTACTGTCGCCACCCGAACAGAAAATTCCTGCTATTGTTGTGCTGTTTACTGATTTCCCGATTAGATAATAGGAACACATCACAAGCATCCATTTTAGATAAATATTTGCTTGCTCACTCAAATTGCTAACCGAAAGAATCAATGGACTGAGTGCCAACAGCAATACCCCTGAAAATATTCCGCATACAATCGACATTCTGCATAACTTTCCACCATAATCCTTTGCGGTATCAAGTCTTCCCGCACCAAGTTCATTTCCAACGATAATTCCGCCACCGCTTCCAAGTCCTAGACAGAAACAAGCAACAAGATTCTTAACTATATTTGCTATTGAGTTGGCGGCAACTGCATCACTGCCCAAATGCCCCATAATAACCGAATACATTGTAAATCCAACGCCCCAAACAATCTCATTGCCAAGTATCGGAAGTGTATATTTCCAATATGCTGAAATTTGATTTTTATCCGTCTTTATAAAATTGTTCCATCGTAATTTTACATGATTTTCTTTCGCTGTTTCAATCATACACCACAGCACTTCTATTATCTTTGCAATTACCGTAGCAAGTGCCGCACCTGCAATTTCAAGTCTTGGTGCACCGAATAAACCAAAGATTAAAATAGCATTTAGAAATATATTTAGCACAACACTAACCGCACTAATAAGGCTACTTTTGAATGCCTTTCCACTGTTTTTTAACGTACAAAGATAGATTTGGGATATCCCTGTCAAAAGATATGATGCGGATACAGCACGCAGATAAATTGCTCCATTTTCAATCAAAATTGTGTCCGATGTAAAAATATGCATCAACATATCTGGAATACAGAATGCCATTACCGCAAAAGCAATTGACACTATTATAGTAATTCTCATTACATAGCCAAATATTCTCTCAAAAGATAGGACATCGCCTTTTCCCCAGTACTGCGCTGCAAACATCGACAACCCAATCGTTACTGCCGCAAGAAATAAATTCTGCACAAATGTTATCTGGCTCGCAAGTGATACCGCCGATAAAGCATCTTGCGTCAACCCACCAAGCATAAATGCATCTGACGCACTTACAAGTCCAAGCATAAATTGTTGAAATGCTATCGGCAATACGAGAGTCATTAGTTTCCCTAAAAATATTTTATCTATCTTCTTATCTTTCATTTGTAAATACCTTGTCGTCTTTCCTCATGCATTTTCGTTGTCTCCTATATCGTAATTTCTTTTAAACACATTTCCCAATCAATTGACGAAACCGGTTTTCGATACTATAATTATATTATTCCATTTGAAATATATCTATAATAATACTACCAATTACAATAACAATCTTGCACAATTCGTGAACCACAAGAAAGGTATGATTACATATATGAGCTTATTTATTGATTTGAAAGACGACCGTTCTGAAAAAGTACATTATGACTATCCCGAATATCCGATCTACGTTCGTCGTGCCTTTTTGTCCGCCTATCCGAATTACGAAGCTCCTAGCCACTGGCATGATGATATCGAATTCATCTCCATTTTGTCAGGCGAGATGGAGTATAATATCAATGGTGAAATATTTTCCTTTAAAAGTGGCGAAGGCATCTTTGTAAATTCACGTCAAATGCATTTTGGATATTCCTCTCAACATAAGGAATGTGAGTTTATCTGTATCCTCCTGCATCCAATCATGATTTGTTCTTCTCCGAGCATTGAACGAGATTTTGTTATTCCTGCTGTTCAAAATCAGAGTTTACCTTATCTGCATCTCACTCCAAGTATCGGGTGGCACGAACAAATTATTGAAGGTATCAATCTAATCTATACCGAGAGAACTACACCTGCTGCCGTTATGAAAACACAAAGTATCTTTAGTTGGATTTGGTCACTGCTTTTTGAAAACATGCCAAAGCAGAACAGTATTGGAAATGCACCGAATAATGACCTTTCTATCCTTAAAGATATGATTGGTTTTATACAACAACATTTCAGCGAAAAAATAACACTACCACAAATTGCGAATTCGGGCAGTGTCGGACAAAGCAAGTGCTGTCGGCTATTCGGAACTTATCTCAATCAAACGCCGAATACCTATCTTACTATATATAGACTAAATAAAAGTGTTGAATTGTTGCGTAATAGTGATTTGTCCGTTACGGAAATTGCATTTGCGGTAGGTTTTAATGGTGCAAGCTATTATGCAGAAGCATTTCGGAAATGGATTGGGTATTCTCCTAGAGAATATAGAGAGAATTTTAGGTGAAGATAGAAAAGCTAGAAAGAGTTTTCATAATATGGAAGTACGAATATACTAAAAACAACAGGTGACTGAGATTTTAATCTTTGTCACCTGTTGTTTTTGAGTTAGTGCTTTATGGATTTTCTTCTATTTTAATCTATATAGCCTATTATTATTTCCACCCTCAACATATACGTCATTCATTTCTTTAAGTATCACCCTTGTTCTGGCAGAACCTAATCCGATAAAATTTGCAATGTCGCTTGTTTTGCATTTACCGTTTTTCTGTAGGTATGATCTTATTTTCTCCGTGTTTTCAACTGTTTTTGTCGCTTGCTTTTGTCGCTTGCTTTTGTCGCTTGTTTTCGTCGCTTGTTTTTGTCACTTGTTTTTTCTTAAATTCAAGCAATAAAATTATTCTATCAGGATCAAACTGTTCTTCTATTATCGGTTCGACCCAAGCTTCATCTTCCCATACATTGAAGATGTTTGGAACTCCACTTCCTGCACGCTCACCAATATTAGTTTCAATACATCTTATGTTACTATTCAACTCGAAGATTTGAAACTAGATAACAAAGACACACAGTTTCAATACATCTCATGTTACTATTCAACAGATTATGTTTTTTTGTTCGTAAAAGTCTTTTAAGTTTCAAGACATCTCATGTTACTATTCAACATGCCATCATTCCATCACAAAAAGTTGTAAGTCCGTTTCAATACATCTCATGTTACTATTCAACGAAGGTGCTACAGCATCTTCATCTTATTCTACTTCGTTTCAATAC
Organism: Anaerosporobacter sp.; assembly: GCF_031551385.1. Taxonomy (GTDB): domain Bacteria; phylum Bacillota; class Clostridia; order Lachnospirales; family Lachnospiraceae; genus Anaerosporobacter. The sequence continues at coordinate 29,180 of NZ_JAVBNS010000141.1, read as the reverse complement.
ATCTCATGTTACTATTCAACTCCTCTCTTGCAGTTTCTCTCTATTCGGAATAAAGTTTCAATACATCTCATGTTACTATTCAACCAACGGGAAATACTTTGTAGAAAGATTTTTAGATAGTTTCAATACATCTCATGTTACTATTCAACTGGCCAACATCAGTTATTTGTCTTATCTCATTTCCGTTTCAATACATCTCATGTTACTATTCAACTGCAACAGCTTTATCAAACGCAACAAAAATAAAGTTTCAATACATCTCATGTTACTATTCAACTAGCTTGTCCATGTTGTGGGAAATACCAACAATAGTTTCAATACATCTCATGTTACTATTCAACCATAGTAAATTCAACATTCTTACTTTCTATAATACCATAAAATCCTTTATTTTCAAGCTTTTCTTCGATTTTTACCAGCCGTTAACCTCTTTTCATATTACAACCACCAAATCACTCTCAAACCCTTGTCATTACTGGCTTATTGCATTTTTTCACTCATCATCGGCTGGTAAAATTATAACACATATTATTCAGCCAAAAGGAATATCAACCTTCTTCCCACTCGCCCCAACTAACTCTCACCAAACCAAATACAAATACGCAATTTCCCCTCTTCATATCGCGCAACTATCGTTCCATTCATCTGTTCAATCAGATTTCTAGCTATCGCCAAGCCTAATCCTGTTGACTTTCTGGAAGCTTCCACTGTATAGAAGCGGTCAAACAATCTGCCCACTTGTACCTCATTCAACTCAGAAGCAGTATTCGAGAAAATAAGTTCTCCTGTATCAGTCAGTTCAATGTCTAAATCTCCATCACTATATTTTATCGCGTTATTTAAGAGATTGGCGAAAACACGAGATAATGCCGCACGATTAAGGGTTCGCACAATCTTTTTCTCTGTAATATGGATATTGGGAGTAATATTCTTCTCCTGTAATGCGGCGTAAAAGCCAGCTATGCTTTCCTCTAAGACACCATTTATAACTACATTTTCAATAACTGCATCATTTTCTTGAGATATAATCACTGAATATGAGAACAACTCTTCCGTAAGTTGTTTTAGCATTTCTGTTCTGTTTTCAATTATTTCAATGTATCGGGATACTGTGTCACTTTTCTCCACTGTATCAAGCAAATCCAAATAGCCACAGATTGCCGTAAGTGGTGTACGCAAATCGTGAGATATATTTGTAATTGCATTTTTTATCTCCATATCGCCCTGTATAAATCGGTGTCTTGCTTTTCGCAACTCTCTTAACTGCACATTGATATCATTTGCAAGATGGCACATCGCCTTATCATGTGATGAAATCGAAATCAAGGTATTCGTGTCGTTGTTCACCTTATCTGATAATTCTTTGCAGATTTCATAGGCAGACTTTCTCATTAAAGCAATCTTAATCCCAAGCACTGCTACTACGATTAACAATATTCCGCACAAAATAATAAGTCCGTACACGATACCCCTCCTTCCATTTCACCATTATACTATTTTATATCTTTTTTTCTAAATATCATTGCACCTGCAAATGTTGTTGTTACCACTATCAGTAAGGAATACAGTGACATTTCCCATAAGTGCACAGCCGTCATAGCTGAGAATTGAATGGTTTGCCCTGTTGGTATAAAGTCAAATAAAAATTCATAAACGGCACGTTTTGTACCTGTTATATAGTCTGGATTTTGAGCCATTTGTGTTTGTACATTTCCAAGTGAGTCTGTCATAACATACTCTTCTATATATTTAGGAGCCTGAATTCTCGAATTCATATACATTGCTACAAATAACAAAACAACCACAAACAAAATGCTAGTTACTGCACCAGTCGTTTTATTGCTACAAATCATGCTAACCATTGTAAATATTGAAGTAAAAGCCATCGCCAATATAAATGTTCCGATACATATTTGCAAAATATTTTTTATATCTAATGTGAAAAATCCAATTAGCGGTATTCCAATAATGACTACTGCAACCATATAGGAAATACACAGCAAAATGGAAACTATCATATTTGTTAATAAATTTGAAATGTAAATACTACGTCGTGAGTGACCAATTATCAGCTTATTACGAATCGTGCCATCACTATATTCTGTTCCAAGAAAAATACCACTGAAAACAGCCATAATAATACCGATTGGAAGTACATACTGAAAAAATATATTATCTAGCGAAACTACTGCACCAGATTTTCTAATTTTCACAGATACTACATTAACTATTATAATTCCAGCTACGAACATGAAAATCAGTACACTCCAAAATAGTCTGTTTTTCCTTAATCTTGTAAAATTAGCACTTAAAAGCTTACTCATTCTTTCCACCTCCTACAAGACTGATATAGTAATTTTCCAGTCCTTCGTCACGCTCATGCATTGTTTTGACCTCGCAATTATCCTTAGCCAAATCCAGAATAAGTTCTGTAACGCTTATCTCTCCATAAACATCTGTTTCTGTATCTGAGATAACAGTATACTCAAGTCCCTTTCTATCTAAAGTTCGGCAAAGGATTTTCACATCGGAAACTGTTAAACGAATACATTTACGGCATGCTGCCTCTAATTCCTCTGCACAGATTTCTTTCACGAGTTGCCCATTGTCTATAAATCCAAAATGCGTTGCAAGACGGGCAAGTTCATCAAGAATATGGCTTGAAATCAAAACAGTTATGTTATATTCACGATTGAGCTTCAAGATAAGCTCACGCATCTCTACAATTCCTTGTGGATCAAGACCATTTGTAGGTTCATCTAATACAAGAAAATCTGGATCGCCAGCTAGTGCAACTGCAATTCCCAATCTCTGACGCATACCAAGAGAAAAATCCTTTGCCTTTTTCTTTCCTGTATTTTCAAGTCCAACTAGTTTCAATAATTCAGCAAGCCCATCAAAAGACGGAAGCCCAAGAATCCGATATTGCACTTTCAGATTATCCTCTGCTGTCATATCAAGATAGACAGATGGTGTTTCCACTACTGCTCCCATTCTCCTACGGCTTTTAGCGATTTCCTTTTTTTGATTACTAATGTCGTAAAGGGAATATTCCCCCGCTGTCGGTTCCTGCAAACCACAAATAAGACGAATTAATGTCGTTTTACCAGCACCATTTTTACCAACAAAACCATAGATTGCTCCTTTCGGAATACTCATAGAGAGCCCGTTCAGAACATTATAATGTCCATAGACTTTTTTCAAATCTTTTACTTTCAGAACATACTCCATTGGTTCTACCTCCTTTTGTTTGATGCTGTTATTTTACTGCGTAATGGTAAAGAAATCAGTAAAGAGAATCGTAAAGAAATAGTAAATATTTTATTCTGCTTTCATCTTAAATCCAATTCCCCATACTGCTTCTATATAATCTTTTTCATTTATTTCACGAAGTTTCTTTCGAAGATTGCTAATATGCATTTTAAGTGAGCTTTCCGTACAGTCAGGTGTGTCCTCGCTAATGCGCTCTAGTAATAAGGTTTTCGTTACTACCTGTGTTGGATTTTGAATTAGTAATTTCAATATTGCATATTCTGTCCTTGTCAATTTTATCTCATTTCCATCTATCGTAACTACATGCATATCCGTATCAAGGGTTATATCATTAAACTTTAATATAGAAGTCGTTCCAGAGGTTACCGCATTACGAAATTGTACTGCTATTCGCGCTAAAAGCTCTTTTGTGTTAAATGGTTTTGTAACATAATCTGCTGCACCGCCAAGTAATAAGTCCACTTTGTTGTCAATATCTACTTTTGCACTAATCACAATAACGGGTATTCCTTTTATCTGTGGCAATACCTCTTCACCACTTAGCCCTGGCAACATTAAGTCTAACAATACAAGGTCTGGTTTTGAGTGCGATAGAACAAGGATTGCTTCTGTTCCTGAATATGCACGTGAAACAGCGTATCCTTCCTTGGTCAACATTTCTTCAAGAACATTTCCTATATGTATGTCATCATCTATAATTAATATATTGTTCATTGGGGTTCCTTTCTATCTTGGTTTTCTGGCTATTATTTGAATATAGTTCGTTTACATAGAACACTATTAACTACTATATCCGTTTGAAGCAACATTATCAATAAAGGAATTATGAATATTATGGAAGATGTATTGGTTAGGAATCTTCTAACGAAGTAAACCGACTGGCTTATACCAATCGGCTGTGTGTGGAAAGTATGTGTTTTTTAATGTTATTAATGTTCTTTGGTAGGAGAATTGGTTTTGCTATTTGGCAAAAAACCATCTTGTTACATAAATCTGCACTTGTTGCTATGGCAGAAATGTAAAGACAGTTGGGGAAATAATTTATTGCTTGATATTATGCAAGGTGTTAGGGATTGCTTTTATGTTTATGTTTTTGATACATCTTATGTTACTATTCAACTTGAACGTTTCGAAAAGAAAACAGAATGTTTGTGGTTTCAATACATCTCATGTTACTATTCAACTTGGAACACCTTTGGATACATATGTCACTTATAAGTTTCAATACATCTCATGTTACTATTCAACACATTACTAAAAACGCAAAAGAAAAGTTAGACAGTTGTTTCAATACATCTCATGTTACTATTCAACTTGAGCTACAAGAGATTAAAGTCGTACCTTCGATGTTTCAATACATCTCATGTTACTATTCAACTTTTCCTTCATTGATATCCTGTTTCGTTAAGTGAGTTTCAATACATCTCATGTTACTATTCAACTTGGTCTATTGCTTGAGTTATAGTCAAGAACCATGTTTCAATACATCTCATGTTACTATTCAACCATAGTAAACTCAACATTCTTAATTTCAATGATACCATAAAATCCTTTATTTTCAAGCCTTTCTTCAATTTTTACCAGCCGCTGCCCTCTTTTGATATTCCAACCACCTAATCACCTTCAAATCCTTGTAATTACTGGCTTAGCGTAGTTTTTCAATCATTATCGGCTGGTAAAATAATAGCACATAGTCTTACTTCTTCCTCACAGGTATCCAAACCTCATACTGTGCATTCTGTGGGTCTGGATTCAGATAAACTTCAATATCTGGTGCATTGCCATATTCATATCCTGAAGTAGGAAGCCATTCTGTTACAATACGTTGTTCCAATTCCTGAATTGATTGATTTGTACCCGAACCAGAGAAGATTGCCCAAGTAGCGGCTGGAACTGTGTATTCCTCAAATTCCTCTGTTGATTTCGTAGTGGAAACAGCAATAAAATATTTCCATTGTTCCTCATCATTACAAGCACTTACACCTAGCAAGCCCATTGGTTGCGTATCCATCATGCCCGCTAATTTCTGAATCGTTCCATCTACTACGGCGTTTTGCCACATCTGCGGAACAATGGCAAAGTTATTTTCAATCTCCTTTTGAAGTGGCTGTGATACGCCAATAATATGGAAAGCTTCTTTTGTTTCAATTCGATAATTCATCTCTTCAACTCCCTTAATAGTAATCTTAAACATAATCGGAGGAAATGATTTTACAGATACACCCTCGTTTTTAACCGCTGAAGGTGCAACTCCGTGTACGGATTGAAAAGCTCTATTGAATGCTGTAGGTGAATTGTATCCATATTTTCCTGCAACATCAATAATTTTTGCATCGCTCCCTTGCAGATCTACTGCTGCCAAAGACATCTTTCTTCTGCGAATATATTCAGAAAGCGGAATCCCTGCCATATAGGTAAACATTCTTTGAAAATGATACGTAGAACAGCAAGCAATTTTCCCAAGCTGTTCATATTCAATCTCATCTACTAGATGTTCTTCTATATAGTTAATTGCCTCATTTAGTTTTTCAATCCATTCCATCGTATTACCTCCGTGTCTATATTCCTATTATAGAGTTTAACACTACAACTATCCTCTCTTTATCTGCACGAAAAAGAGAGGATACATCTCAATTGAACTACTCAATTTTCCTTCTTAACTCTGAGAATACCTCTTCATGTGTAAGCCTTTTACCATCTTCCAAAGCTCTATAGTCTGTTATATCAAGTTCTGTTTCTATCCATTCAGTTGTAGAATCTTCTCTTTTAATCAATCTCACACCCTCCTATCCAGATCCTTCTTCTTCCCACCATTCGCTTTAATCATTTGCTTCCAACCTATCTCAGCCGCCATTTTATATAAGATTCTAGGAAATCCAATCGTTATATATACATTTTCCTTTGATTTTTGAGCCACAACCACATTGGAAAGTTCTGTACAAGACTTACCAAATGCCGCTTTCGGTCCTTTTCCAAGAGGTACACCTTTCATAGATGCTAAAGCACCTCCTCCGCCAAAACCAATTCCCATTCCCCAAGTAAAGCCGACTTTATCACACCAGTTCTTCAATATCTCTAAAGCATTACTGTTTTGTTTTCCTTCATAAAAACCACTGTTCACAATGGAGTATACTCGAATGTCTTTATCTTTAATTCCATACTGTTCTATCTGGCAAAGGCAAGATAAAAGATGAGATGGGATTCCATCTACATAAAGAGGAAATGCAAACACCCATACCGAATAATCGCTTAACTCCTTGATTTCCTCTTCTGTCATATAAGGTGAATGGATTGAAAAATCTTCTATACTGTATTCCGAAGGTAGTACACTTTTCAAATCATTTAGTATTGTAGAGCTTGCACTTTCTACTTTTTTAGGGCTTGCATTAATCAATGCTATTTTCATCTGAGCACCTCCTTAACTTTATCCACTGAGTCCAAGAATGTAATCTTGTTTACTTTTCCATCATAGTTTACAGCATTTGCAGTCACTAATTTTTTAGCTGTTTCTTTTTCAGATGATGTGATATCTGTACCATAAAAATATGCAGATATATTTATTACATTAGCATATCTACGTTTATGATGCATCTCACCATTTCTTATAACAAAATTTGGTGATATGTAGGATATCGCTCTATCCAATACATTTTTAACAAATGGACTAAATCCACCATACGTACATCTACTGATAAGAATCAATTCTTCACATTGACTTAATAACTTCCCCATGTTTTCATATCCGTCATTGATAACACATTTTCCAGGGGTCTTGACCCAACAACCGAAGCAACCAATACAATGATGAATGTTTCCATTGTCATAAATAATTCTACAGTTGTCATTTTCTTTAATGGGTAGATTTTGAACATCTGATATTATTAATTTCATATACCTAACCTTACCTTTCTTATTCTCTATAAAGTTTGAATTACATGTATAATATTCTATATAAAAACAGCTAATATCACTTAGATACCTCTTTTTTAATGCTTATCATCTTACAATGTTGCAAATGTATTCCTATATGTCCAATTCCTAAAATTAACGATGAAACAAACATCCATACAACTTTACCGTATATACCGAGCACAAAAAAGGCTATTACAGGCAATGTTGCTCCTGCAACAGGAATGCCACAAAAGCTACTATAGAAGTCTACCAGTCTGCGTTCACTACGAAAATAACGTATCCACCATATCTCATACATTATCATTAGTATGATAGCCAAAATCAGCCACCAAGACCAGCCTGACCATTTGTGAAAATTAAAATCAGAAAACAACAATGCACAACAAGTAGTCAGCACTTCTCCCACTTTTTCAAAAAACAGCAGTACTTTATTCTCGTTTTCGTCAGTGTATCCTTGAGGTTTTTTTCTTGTCCAAATAATATTAGGAATGAAAAGCATTAATAAAAACAACAGTCCTATATATGAAACTCCAATATGTCCTAGCATAATTTAATCTTCCTTTCCTGTTAAACGTATCTTTGCTTCTTCACACCATTTTAAATACGTTTGATATGTCTTTATTCCAAAGTCCACTGTGAGTAGATAATACTTATGAGCAGTATCGTCATTCATATTTTCATTAAGTACTTTTGCAGCTCCTAAAAGATATGGTAATTCCTGTTCAATCTTTTCTTGAAATGCTTCAATATGAGAAATAGCCTGTTCTGTGCCTTGCTCATTGCCAAAAAACAGTTTCAGCAGTGTTTCATAGCGAAGTTCATCTTTTTCTACTGGTACTGTGAGCCACTTCTTTAAGTAATTTCGCCCCTCCTCTGTTATGCTATATATTAACTTGTTTCGCTTCGTATCTGTGTTCTCTTTTTTGTTTGCTAAACCTCGCTTAACCAAATCACTTAACGTAGGGTATATACTTCCATAGCTTGCACCCCAAAAATATCTTAATGTTGTGTCCATTCTTTTCTTTATCTCATACCCTGTTAGTTCCTCATGACTTAATAAACCCAAAATTACACAATCAAGCTTTTTTTCTGTTGCCATTTTTATTACATCTCCTCTAATCTATCAGATTGATATATTATATATCAGACTGATAGGTTAGTCAAGTACACACACAATCCCCACATATCATAAAATACCAAAGGGACACTTCTTTATGTGAAGTGTCCCTAGATGAATGTCTTTAATTACTGTTACTCCATATCGTCAATTTCATATGCATGGAAAAATTCACGCAATGTCCTTTGGTCATAACCATGTTGACGATTTGTTTTTCTTTGTTTCTTCCAACTTCGTTGTTGAATGCGATATATATCATCCCGTTATTATTCTTTCACTTGTTTTCGTGCTTCTTTCCTCTTCAAACGTTCACACGTTGTAAGTGGCTGGCTTTTTGAATCTCGGTGATGTGCTTTACATTCTTCACAATTTCCATGTCTATCACATTTTTCTCTTTTGCAAGGGCAATCTGTATTTATTACCACATCAATTCCCTCCTGCTGTTGTTACGCATAAACTACGCAACTGTTTTTCTATATATTTTTTCTAATAATACAGCAACGAAACGTACTATTTCCCGTCATTCTCTAATTCCAAGATGTGTTTGTTTCTTCGAAAGACCAAACAAGTAATCACACCAATTACTGCAATCACAGAAAAAAACATGGCAGCTCCAGAACCTTTTCCTTCTCCAAATATCCGAATCCATATACTTTCAAGCGATTGCTTTGCCATATATGGTTCAAACACCTTATCTACCATAACGCCTCCAATGAAGTACCCAACTGGAATCGTAAAGAACTGAAATGTATTTCTGGCAGAATACACACGTCCCTGCATCTCAACTGGAATCTTATTTCGGAAAATAACGTCCATATTGGCATTCATAACAGGAATGAAAAGCCAGCCAAGTACTGCACCAATACACCAAACCAAAGGCGTCTTTCCAAATGCAAGCAAGAAATTCTCTGTTCCCATAGAAAAAAGTAGTGTATTACAAATTACACGCACCCTACTTTTTGGTGCTGGTGCTAAAGATACTATGATACTTCCAACAAGAGATGCCACTCCCGTTATTGTATTCATTATGCCAAGTACGGTTTCTCCTCCACCCTTCCTTGAAAGAAGCATCGCTGGAAGAGCTGCGTTATACATAGATGCCGTTAAATTAATTGCGGCTAGGAATAATATCAAGTTAAGTATCCCACGATTATCATGTAGATATCTAAGTCCTTGCTTTGCTGATTGTAAAACCGTTTCTTTTATCTCTGTTTTCTCTATTATAGTTGGAATATGTACCAAGAACAATAGAGCTAAAAACGCCACGCTAAATGTTATTAAATCAAATAGAATTACCGCTTTAATTCCTGCAAATGCCAATACTGCTGCCGCTATAACAGGTGTTAACACAGTTACCAAGGAATAAGAGAAGGAACGCATTCCACTCACTTTCTGATAATGCTTCTTTGGTGTTAGCAAACTAACGGAAACATCCGATGCTGGTTGCTGAACTGTATTCATAAGTCCATTTAAAGCATTCAATATATATAGGTGCCATATCTCTAAATTCCCAGTTTGAAGCAGTATTAAGACAGCAATTGTTGTCAACGCTGCAAAACTGTCACTGACTAACATTGTTATCTTTTTATTCCACCTATCACTTAACGCTCCTGCAAAAATACTTAGCAGTATATATGGCGCATACGAACAAATGCTGAGCAGCGATGTTGTCAACGCTGACCCTTTCTGTTGATACGACCATATCACTAGTGCGAAACTGGTCATTGAACTACCTAGTGATGAAAATGATTGGGTAATCCATAGTATTAAAAATAGTTGTAATTCTTTGATTGTTGTTTTTATATTCTTTATGTTTTTCATATTTGACTTTGCTCCTTTTAATTATCTATAGGTTTCCATGCTAATTAAAATGCAAAGTCCAACGGACAAATAATTATTACACTAGATATCATACTATCTCTGATGTAATTTTTATCTCCATGCAACCTCGTCCCTCTTTAGACTTTGCATGGAGCTGTGCCAATACATAGTATCACCTTTGTCTCCTCTTTTCTTGATTATTTTCTTTTTTACTTCTTTCTTCATTTACTCTTACTATATCATATTTCCCTGCCTTCAACAATGACTTCCTTGTGTCTCACTATCCACATTCCCTTTTATAAACTCCTCCACAATCCCAAGAACCTCTTCTCCCCAAAAAGAAGCACTAGAGTGTTCTTCCCCCTCGACTTCATAATAAGAAACACTTTTATCAAATTGCTCTAATTTCTTAAAAAAACTGCGACTATGTTCTACCGTAACCATACTGTCATTTGTTCCATGGAACATCAAAATCGGAGGTATCTCTCTATCCATCGAAATATATGTCCCACAGGATGCGCTCCTTGCTAGTTCTAAATCATCGCTCATTTGCTTTATTCCTAATAAATCTTCCATTGGTCCATCACCTTCGGATAATAGCATATCCGTTGGAGCGAAGTAACTAATGATTCCCTTAATCTGATGTAAATTATTATTATAATTAGAATCAAACTCACCATGTGCATATGTCAATCCCGATAAAAGTGCAATATGTCCACCAGATGAGTCACCAGCAATAAAAATATTATCAGTATCTATATGAAACTGCTCAGCTAATGTATCAATAAAACGTATTGCATTCTTAACATCAATTACTTGAGCAGGGAAAGCCGCTAGTTCTGACTCTCTGTACTGCACTTCTGCTATTACAAATCCTCTTTTTGCTAGCTCTGCACGTCGTGGTATGTTGTTATACATTTCCTGTCTATACCATGCTGAACCAGGAATGAAAAAGACTATTGGATATTTTCGATTTTCACTCCAATTACGTTTATACGGTATAATTAACTGTAAGTTTCTTTTTATCCCTTCATATTCGCAATACTCAACATCAGGAACATACAGCCATTCTAGCTCTTCCTTTTCTATTTTGATTTTATATAATGATTGTTCAGACATATGCGTTCTCCCTTCTTAATACCGTAACTCTGTTCAATTGACATAAAATATTTAAAATACAAGAAGACATCTCATCGTTCTCGACTAAGATGTCTTCCATAGATATTCCCAAAATTTTGCTCAATGCAAATAGATTTTCAACCGTAGGAAGACATTCTCCCCTTTGCCATTTGTAAATTGCTTGTGGTTCGTTAAATCCCATATACTGCATTAGTTCGGATATCTTAATCCCTTTTTTCATTCTAATTTCTTTAATATTCTTTCCCGTTGCAAGCATATCAATCTTTGGATATAAAAGACTTTTCATAATACAATACCTTCTTTCCCCTCAATTATATATCTATTCTAACATAATACAAGTAAACCTGTAGTTTATTTTTCTCCACAAAAAAACAATAAAGGCATCCGCTTCTTTGCGATACCTTTATTGCAAACATTTCTATATTCATTTCTTTTTACTAGATTCTTCACTATCCTTATCCAAAATCTTTTTACTAACATCATCAAGTATATTATCCGTTAATTTTAAGCTCTTCATAAGAATATCTGGTACTTTTACATTTAAAACTACTAGATTTTCTAGAATGCTTACAATCTCATTTACAATCAACAGTAAAAAAGTAAACCAACCTAATGAATACATAATAGAAAGATTTACTCCCAAAACTTCTCTACTAATGATCACAAACATAGAGGAAAAACTAAAAGCTAACCCAATAACAATCCAACACCCCAATTTTTTTAGAAGACCTCTCAGCCCCAAATAAGAGGATACATTTCTTAACTTCATTGCCTTTAAAGATCCCGTTACCCAATCTAGTATATTAAACACCATATAAGAAATAAAAACGTACCAATACTCCCCAAATGCATCCGTAAGAATTGATAATACGAAAGATTTCATAGACATGTTCACATAACACCTCCTTTTTTCATGGTTTCAAACAATATAAAGATTTATTTTTTCCAAATGTAACCTTATCTGACACTCTTTTTTTCATATAATATAGTATTATATTACTATATTTAACTTTTCCGATGTTTTTTCAAAATACCGTTTACAAATTTTCCCTTTCTTACTTTTTATATAAAAAGAAGAAAGAAGGTGCGTAAATTTTGGATGAAGAATTTTTTAGTACACATATCAAATTAATCAATGAATTACATAGTTCTATTTCACTGGAAATAGTACTTGTCAAAATGCAACCGCTAATAAAAAAATATACAAAAAAGCTTTACTTTATGGAAAAAGAAGATGCCACTCAGGAATTAAACCTTGCTTTAATAGAAGCCATCTATCACTTAACATCATATGATAATGACGCAATGTGTCTTACCTATTTACAAAAGTCCGTAATTAATAAGTACAACTACCTTTGCAAAGCAAATATTAAACGATCTTCATTACTTAATGAATTCACAGAAGTACCCGATACGATTTCAGATATTATTAATTATAGTGATGTAGAATTTTTTACTGATATCAATGAATTGCTTAAAGATAAGAATGATAAAGAAAAGATGATTGCTAAATATATTTTATTACATCACTTTGGCGATGCTGAAATCGCTTTAAGGATGGGATTATCAAGACAATATGTTAACAGAGTAAAGAAGAACATATTCAAAGAGTTTTACCATGATATAAAAACGGACAAGTATGCGAATAAAAAAATTATAAATATCTAGTTTACAAACAAACAATTATTTCCTTTTTACCTAGTGAATTTGCAAGTTCAACAAAACAAAAAAAAATTAAAATGAAAAAGGAGAAACAAACATGGCAAGTTATAACAACGCAGCGTACACATACGCACAAGTACTAGGAGGAACAGGATACTTTATGCAGGACGACTTACTTCGTTACAGTGCAGGAGTAGCAACTATGCAAACAAAATTAAACTCAGTAGGATATAACTGTGGCACACCTGATGGTAAATTCGGTAGCGGAACAAACACAGCAGTAGTAAACTTCCAAGGTGCAAAAGGTCTTACGAAAGATGGTAAAGCAGGTAAAAACACTCTTACAGCACTCGATGCAGCAGTTTCAGGTAGTACCCCTTCTGGAACAACATATTGCAGCAATAGTTATTTAACAACAAGTCAAATGACTGCAAATGCTCAATATATCTTAAACTATTTACGAGGCAAAGGTTGGACTAAAAATGCTGTTTGCGGTATGCTTGGAAACATGCAAACAGAAAGTACAATTAACCCAGGTATTTGGCAAAGTCTAAAAGCCAATAACACAAGTGGTGGTTTTGGTTTAGTTCAATGGACACCTGCAACAAAATATATTGACTGGGCTAACAGCAAAAAATTGCCAGTTGCTAATATGGATAGTGAATTACAACGTATCATCTATGAAGTAAGTGCAAATATACAGTACATCGCTACTTCTACGTATAAAATGACTTTCTCACAATTCACTAAGTCAACAGAAAGTGCATATTACCTTGCTTGTGTATTTTTACACAACTACGAAAGACCAGCAAATTCTTCACAAGATAAAACAAGAGGTGACCAAGCAACAAAATGGTTTAATACCTTAAAGTAATTGTAACAAACCACATGATATAGTAAAGCAAAACGCTCGACAAAGGGACAAGGAACCCTTGGTCGAGCGTTATTTATATCTTATTACTCTTGCCAATAATTTTGTTTCAGTTGATAGAATTGCTGTATATCACTGTAATTAAGCTCCGCTTCAATATGATCACTTCCTGTTGCATGTGTAGCTGGCATACTTAGCACAATACCGTCCGGTTTAAGGAAAAAGGAAACGTTATTATCTATACTAAAAGGATCCACTGTTTGATATTCCGATGATTGAAGTTTGAGCATCTCTGGAAAACTCGCTTCATCGTATGAAGTTATTGGATTCGTAGGGAAATATGCCTTTTCAAAAAATACCTTTTCAAACTCATCATTGATTGTATATAACTCTTTAAGGGTAACTTCTTTCATAGATTGTAAGTCTATGTTAAGTGCAAACAGATTGGTAACTGGATATGCACTACCTTCAATATTCGATGTTCCCCAGAATATAATACTTACTATTTTACTATTTTGTAATGTAACTGCCGACTGATAATCAATGGTCAAAGCACTATCACTTGAGAATAGTGATGTATCAATCTTTGCCAAGCTCTGCACTTTATCATAGACTAATGTGTTTAACGCATCAACATTATTGCCAACAAAACTTGGATATTCAATCTTTATTGAACTTTTTTCGTTTGGTGCTTCTGTGTAAGTTGACATTGAATAGCTTTCAACATCCGTTCCCGACTTATTAGCATTCTCTGTGTTCTCCACTTCTGATACAATTGTTTCTGTAGACGTTTTATCTTTTGTAGTATTTTTTCCACAACCTGCAAATGAGACACAGCATATCGTTATGAAACTTAATATCGTTATTTTCTTAAACATAAAAAACCTCCACTTTCAAATTGATATCTATTCTATCACACTTGGAATTATTTATCAATTTTTTCTTTTATATTAATTTCCAATTCCTCCACAAACCACAGAAAAAGCGCCTCCGAAGAAGCACTTCTCTAAAGTTTATATTTATATCGTCAAATCAAAATTCCCACCCTCCACACTTACAGGAGGTTCTTCTGCTGTTACAGGCATCTCCACTCCACTAATTTCACAAGATACCCCACTTGATATAGCTTGCTCGTCGTTTTCCTGCCTTTCATGCATTGCTTTTATATACTTCAAATCAGCTTCTCTTATTTCTCGCATTTCCTCAGATCTATGCTTCTTCTTTAAACGCTCCAATTCATACGGATCCATATTCTTTGCAGACATACGCGTTAAGGAATCCGACGATTTGTCCACTTTCTTTAATGCTTCTCTGCGGATACTCTCTTTGCTTACCGTTTTTGTTTTTTCTTTTCTAGTTTGAGAGACTCTATGTTGCTTCTTTTCATTATCCTCTTCCCGCAAATGTTTCATGCGCTTTTGTGCAATACGAATCATTTTCTCCGCATGATTAATTGCATTTTCGATTTTTTTATCGTCATACTCTCCACTTCGTAAGTTTTTACGCAATTGTGCAATCTTTCCTCGCGCTTTTGCTGCAACTTGACTCGTATTGCCCATCGTTTTTGCTCTCATAAGCTGACCGGACAATTCTTTAAAATTATACTGCACTTTCCTCTGTTTCTTCTTCGTTGGTTTTGTAATCGATATTGTCCCTGTAACTTTTCCATCTGTGTCTTTTATGCTTATCTTTCTAACATTCGAATTATTCACACCAAACATCATACCCTTGTCATCCCCCTTTCTACTCTGACATACTCCATTGCTACTCTGTATCTACAATCACCTTACTCGTATCACCCTTTTTCGCCTGCTCTATAACCGCCATAGCCAATTGTTCGAATGTACTAGATGAATGGGAAGCACCACTGACAACATCAATGCTATCTGCATTCTGATCCGTTATCAGTTGCCCTGCTAGCTCTCTAACATATCGGTTTGGATAAGTACCTTTAATCCCATTCATATTTCGCATATATTCATTGTCCCATGCTTTAATAAATCCACTTTGATCCTTTGCGTCATACTCAACCGAAACGATTACTCCATCATTAACAAGAATACAGACATACTCCTTCCAACCTTTAGAGAATTCCGCCATTTCTGCCGTATAGAATCCATCCTTCATCTTTTTGCTACCACAGCCAGTCATTACACTAGCAAATGTAACTATAAGTACTATGAGAAAAACATATCGTCTATGCTTCATTCGTATCCTCTCCTTCCTTTAACTTCACTTGTGCAACATATTCTCGTAAGGACTGCGCAAGTTCTAAGGATTCTTCTGTCTTTTCCCTTGTTCTCTCTGCTAAATGTTCGTTAGTCGATGCAATATCCATTACGGATACAATTCCAGAATTAATTTCTTCTATTACCGTCTTCTGTTGTTCAACAATATCAGTTAATACCGCTGAAATTGTTGCAAATTGTTCGGATGCCTGCGCAATTTCATCTAAAGAACCTGCTGTCTTCTGCGTTGCCTCCATACCGTGTTGAATTGATTGGTTTGCATGTTCAATAATTCCACTTGTTTGTCGCAATGCCTCTACCGTCTGCTCGGATAGTAAGCCAATCTGCTCTGCTACAACTGCAAATCCCTTGCCTGCTTCTCCTACCCTTGCTGCTTCTATGGACGCGTTAAGAGAAAGCATTTTCGTTTTAGAAGATATCTTTTCAATCATTTGACTGATTACCGTAATCTCATTCATGCTGTTGCAGATATCATTCATCGTATTCAACATTAATGTCATCTGTTGATTTCCCTGTGTTACCTTTTCGCCAGCTTCTAGGGCACACTGCGCTACTTGACGGGAATTATCATCAATTTCATTCGATTTATCCGTAACAACACTCACACTATGTTGCAAGCCCACCAATGCACTGGATTGTTCCTGCGATCCACTTAGTAATTGTCCTGCAAAGTCAGAGATTAATACAGATTCGTCGCTCACTTTCATAGATGCTTTGCTAACCTGTTTCATTGTTCTGTTTAGTGCACGCGCAATGTTGACAAGTGCTGTCTTGATTGACGCAAAATCACCTTCGAAGTCGCCCTCTATTTGGTACTTATAATTACCTTCTGATAATGCCTCTAGCGTCACCTCTATGTTTCCAATATAATCATTGAGTGTCTCAACTGTCCTTCCCAATGACCTTGTCAATATATCAATCTCATCTCCACGATTGCTATAAACCACTTCACTGTTTAAGTCACCTTTTGATAGTTCCTCAAGACGATGGCTTGCTCCACCAAGTGTTTCCGAGATTTTCTTAGCAAAACGCCGTACAAATATTCCCGAGCCAATCAAGATTATCCCCGATACTACAAGTATCACTACGATAGCAATTATAACAATTCCAAGAAATTCACTTCTTGGTGCATCAATTAGCAACATCCAGTTTGTTCCTGGAATCGGTGCATAGGATACATAATAACTTACATGGTTTAATGTTATTCTTCCAGAACCACTTTGTCCGTCTTTTATCTTTTCAAATACTTTGTTGTTTTTCCAAGAACGATTCTCTTCGTAGAAATTTGTATTTTTTCCAATAAAGTCAGTATTATATCCAGCTAGGATTGCACCCTCTTCATTTACTATGTATGCCTTTCCTGTTTTTCCAAGACTGATTCTTCTTAAAACATCTCCTAACATATCATATTTGTAACTTCCAACAAAGTAACCGACAACTTCACTATCTGTATTTTTCACTGCAATACCTACCGCTAACTGGTATTCGCCATTCCATTCAAATGGTTCACTTATCACGGTGTTACCCGTTACCTGTAGCATCTTGTAATAGTTTTCATTCACAATATCTTGTGGCGCTTCCGAATCACCATACTGCCTCTGTCCATCCGTTCCGTAGCAAGCCAGCCAAACATATTCGATTCTTGTCTTTCTCGTTTCAAATACTGCTAACTTTTCCTCCTCGCTTGCCGATGGATCCATTAACACATCCTCAAGCGACAACATCGACATTCGTTCTGTCAGCAAATGCAGATTCGAGTCAATATCAAGTGCACTTGTCTTTCCCATCAACTGGATTGTGTCATAAATTGTTGAATCGGTGAGCTTAAAACAACTGATAACCATGACTAAAGTAATCACTATTTCTATAACTAGTGCCACTAACATTACGTATCTTTCAATTTGCTGACTTAGCGTTCTGGGCTTCTTCATCATAGCTTTCTCCTTTGACTGTATATAATATATTTTCTCACGAATTACATATATTTTACCACATTCACGTCGAATTGCATATGAAAATTCAGTTCTTTCCATCTAATTCTCTTTCTTTTTCGTTTTTATCTGATTTTTTTCAAACAGCTTTCTTCTCTGTTGATATTTCGCTTTCTATCTGCGCATTTTCATTCAACGAATCTACTCTCTTATCACAGTTTCGCACACATGGTATCAAGACGGTTAAGATTGCAGCTAACAACACTAACCCACCAGCAATTGGGAACCATTTTTCAACACCACATCTTTCTGTAAAAACGCCTGCAAATGCTAATCCGATTGGCCCACTAAGTAGGCGTATACTACTTGATAACGACAACACTCTCCCTAGATACTTCGCTTCAAAGTTGCTTTGTAGTAACGGTGTATAGATTCCCATATAAAATGGTGCAGAAACTCCGATTAACACTGCACACAGGGCGAATATATAAAAACCACCCGTTGGCAAAATTCCCATAACAAACAAACCAAAGCTCATTACTAGAAATGAACCCAGTATCGTATAGATTCTGTTCTTTGTTCCACCCCATCTTGCCAACACTAAAGAACCAAGCAAAACTCCGATTGAAAACATCACTTCCACAATACTTGCATGCGTACTTGTACCATTAAAATACGACATACTCATCAGAGGGATGAAGGCACTCGTTGGCATCAACGCCACTGTATGAACACTACTAATTAACACTAGCCCTAGCATTCCCTTATTGGTTCGAAGGATTTGAAATCCCTCCTTCGCTTCTCGTATCAGTTGCACTTTTCCAGCCGTTTCGTCTTGCTGTAGTTTCGGTATTACCGTGATTCCTAATGTAAATACAGCAAGTAATGCTCCTATAACATCTAAAAATATAATCCCACTTAAGCTCCAAGAAGCATACAGCACGGCTGCAATTACGGGACTTAAAATCTGCGATACCGACTCTAATGCTTGCGAATATCCCGAACATCTAGTCAATTGATCTTCTGGCACAATCTGTGGTGTCACTGCCTGTAAACATGGTGTATGAAATGCCGAACCAATGGAACGAATCATTAAAACCACAAGAATCAATTCCGTGGACAGCCTCCCAAACCCTCCAGCTACCACCATTACAAAACTTGCTGCCGAAATGAGTAAATCTGATATTATCATAATACGTTTTCTGTTATATCGATCAATAAATACACCTATAAACGGTCCCAAGAGACCTTGCGGTAAAAATCCCATCATCATAGCAATTGACAAAACCATCGCAGAACCTGTTTTATCTGTCAAATACCATACAATTGCAAACTGAAGTACTGCGCTTGAAAATTGTGAAATTGCTTGTCCTGTCCAAATCGTGAAAAAATTTCTTTTCCAATTACTTTTTGTTATTGTCATATTCTTCGACCTCGTTTATTCTTCTACTTGCTTGTAATTGTTAATAGGTTAATAGTACTTTTTTGTAATTTTTTCCTCTGTCATATCAACTCAATTTTATCATAATTATTACAGAAAAACAATAAAAAGAACAGCTTACGCGGATTGTTTGTCAACTTGAGGATGAGCATTGACATTAACAAAAAGCCCAAAAGCATTAACAAAAAGTCATGCTTTTCATACAAGCATGACTTTTTGACCTTGAAATTTCAATTATTCAATCATAAAACATTCTACTCCAACATTACAAAACGTAATGATTGGTTTACAGCAAAATGTCTTATAACATGTATTTGCTAATCTCACCCTTAAGATATAAAAACCTTCAAAAGGAACTGTAAATTTAAATTCGCCATAATCGTTAATCTCTACACAACCCACAAGCGTATCTATTCCGTTACATCGCTCATATAGTTTCACTTCCCAATCATGCGAACAATCGCAGTGGCATCCCCATACACAGCCCATAATGACACCCGACTGAATCTTGCATTCCTCACAAACAGGGCATGGTTCTGGTTCAGGGCAGACTGGACATACTGGACATGGTTCTGGCGTTGGACACGTCGGGCATACAGGGCATGGTTCTGGTGTTGGACACGTCGGACATACAGGGCATGCTTCTGGTGTTGGACACGTCGGACATGTTGGACACACTGGGCATGGCTCTGGTGTTGGACACGTCGGGCATGTTGGGCATGGCTCTGGTGTTGGACACGATGGACATGGAAGAGGTATTGGACATGGCTCTGGTGTTGGGCAGGATGGACATGGAAGGGGTATCGGGCATGGCTCTGGTACGGGGCATGGCAGTGGTGTCGGACATGGTTCCTGCACTGGACATGGTAACGGTATTGGACATGGTTCTTGCGTCGGACATTCTGGACACACTTGAGGTACTTCTGGAACTGGTATAACTGGAGTTGGTTCAACTGGTATCGGTTCGACTGGAGCTGGTTCAACTGGTGTTGGTGATACTGGAATTGGCTCTACCGGGACTGGTTCAATCGGAGTTGGTGATACTGCATAACAAGCCACTCCACCAACAAAAGGGAAGTAATGAAATTCGAATCCACTATTCGCATTTACCGCAAAAGCTCCTAACGCAGCATTTCCACTTACATGACCACCTGTAGGATGTGCATGAAACATTGCCTGTGGTGCTAATATACTGCCCCATATATCTGAGGATTTTTCCATATAGATATTCGTTGCATCTTCAAATATATACAATGTTTGATTCGCTTTACTTCTTTCTCCATAAAGACCGTACTGCAGATGCGCATTTGCCCCTGTTCTCAGCCTTACAATAACCTTACTTCCCTCTGGAACTTCTGCACGAATTCCCTTATTGATTAAACCATTTGGTCTTACATCAATAAGAAATAAGTTTTGCACCGGGTTATTTCCTCTTAAAATCCACTCGTAGTTATTGTCCACTACCACTCCGTTTGGAGTTAAATTTTCAAAACATTTTTTATAGTATGTGATGCTTTCCCTCGCATCATGAAAAAATGTTGTTACATCAGCATCTATTCTGCTGGCTGGAATATATCTTGGGACATCATAGCTCGGTATAATATAGTACTCTCCTTTATCCGATGGTGTCCAATATTTACTACCTCCCTTTGCCTGATACAAAACCTTTAGTTCTTGTATTTGATTATTCGTACCATCCTTTCCTATTAGATAGGTACTTCCATTAGCGGCACGGAATCCGCCTCCTGCAACCACATGACCGATAACAACCAATGGCCCCGTCATAGCTACATTTCCACCGACTAGAAAACGTACTAAATCTGGTGAAAAACTGACTGCTTTGTTACCCCTCCCTGCAAAACCAACGCTCAATCCTCTTGGACTATAAAAACTTCCTCCTATCGCTACTGGCCCTTCAATGTCAATAATGTTGTTGGCATCATTGAATACAATAACATTAAATCCAGTAGCAGCGCCAAACGGCTGACCCTCGACATCATACCAGTTTATATTATCGTAGGGTACTCCTGCACTTGCCATCGCCTCATCACGATAACTAATATTATCCATATAAACTCCTATATGCTACTTGAATAGCAACGCATTTTTGTTCTTAGTTCAGTTTATTCATATGGAAATGATTCTGTGCAGTCCTTTCTATAAATTAAACAAAAAAGAGTTTCTATTTTGTTTGAGTGAACGTACCACATAAAAACAAAATAAAAACTCTTATATCTAGGGTATTGTCTTCAACATAATATAACCACTATACCTTGTTAACAGAGTTGATTTTCATAATCCTGTAACTCATGAAAAATGTTGTCAACTACTACAATACCACCCTCAATTCGATAAAGCATAAAATACCTATGATTTCTGAAATTAATCCGCCTATATCCATGCTCTTTTAATCTTAGATTTGTACAATCCTTTAAACTTCCTGCTACCTGTATCAAACTTCCTTTAGTTACTTCAAAATCGTCTAACAGATTTCTTGCTGCCTGTTCGTTTTTCTTTACAAACAAAAGATAACTCACCAAACGATCCAAATCGGCCTCCGCATCTTCTGTCATCACCACTTTAAATTCCATATTTGCCCCTCAAGTTAGCAACTACATCATCTGCATCTCTATATTTCCCTTGACTTGCATGCTTTCTTGATATCTCCAATTTTGACAACAGCTCTTCCTCTGTCATTGGAACAAATGGATTATACTCTGTACTATTTCTCTTTATCTCAAATGGAAATCCATTATTTGCAACTGCCTGTGTCAAAAATATCCTAATTGCAGATGTTGTATCTGTTCCTAAATCTCTAAATAATGCATCTGACTTTGATTTCAAGTCATCATCAACGCGAACCTGTATTGTACTAGCCATTTGTTTTCACCTTCTCAACTTCTTTTTCTTATATTTATATAATAATGCAATATCATTACTAAGTCAATACATTCGTATTGTTTTAGCATGAAAATTTATCACTTTAAAATATATAAGGTCACTTGTAAACCAAGATGCCAGTTCGTAAATGTAAATGCAATCTTTGTAATTGACAACTGAATATTTGTAACTGAAACGCAACTTTTGTATTCAAAATAAAACCTGCACATTCCACTTAAATCTCTGTGGAAAATACAGGCTTACGTTTGAAATTATTATTATTTTAATTCGTTATACTATGAGGTTGAGTTCAAAAAAACACGCCTCTAACTAATAATAGATTGCTATACATCTCGTACTATACACAAACCGGATTCTTCGCTACAACTGGAGCAATAACCCATTGCATTAAGGCTAATGTGGTAGCATAGATAAAGATACAATCACGCTCTGGTGTATGTTCTTCCGAAAAATAGCCCTCTCGTAGTTCTTCCATGTAACTTCTAAAATCCCCAGCAAAACAGATGTTTAATTCGGTACTATCCGCATAAAACATCTCTTTGTGCAGTTCTTTTTCATAGGCAAAATGTGGGCTCAAGTTAGATATACTCTCTTCATCGTTATGAACATAAGTAAAAAAGTCAGCTACAAAATGCATAACATACCCAAGATAATAGCTACTTAAAAAACGGTTAACAAGGAACAATTTTCCTGCATGATTCCAGACTTTTTCGATTTCATTAATACGTTTATCGTACATATGCGTCCCCTTTACAAAAGGTGAATGAATATCTGGTCTTATGCTTCCCCAATAAAAAGCAAGGTGATTTATCTTCGTCCAATTGCCTATGCCTTTTATATTAAACAGCAACTTATCTGCTAACAGAATATGGGTATTAATTAGCATGCTTCCTCCTAAAGTGATTTTCTTTTTTCTACTATATAGTATCAATAATACACCTTTTAGAGGAAGTGTCAAGAGAAAAGACGAATTCCTCTCATTTATTTCGTAAAATGCAAAAATTTTTCACCAGTATACTTACTTATCAGCGTCCCATATGAAGTACCTTTTGGCAATTTCACATTATTATAAGTATTATAGGTGTTGAATACGAATTTATCCCCTTCTCTTTCATAAACATTCAGTTGTGCTGTATAAACATGCCCATCATAATTGCTATAGAAAGAACAGAACATAACTGTCTGCTGATGTGTAACCTTTCGAATAACTCTTTTATCCGTACATCGTATTAAATATACCATGAAACACGTCAATAACATCCACACCAAAACAAATACTACGATCGCTCCGATAAATGATTCCTCACGGATTACATCATCAGCAACCATAACACAAAATACAATCGCCATAATCATAAAAAAAAGCGCACCCAACAATACCATTGCAATCTTCTTTCCTACACTGTAAGCACTCTTCCACTTTCTAGCGAACTCTCTTTTCCCATTTTCATTTAATAAACGAGGCGTTCCCTCAAGCTCAATTACACTAGGATGTGGAATTTCTTGTAGGCGTTTCCATTCTACTTCTGCAAAATTAATCGGACTTGCTGACTGAATCAACTCTTTTGTTTGTTCATTTATTCGCATTGGGACATAGACTTCATCAGAACCATATACAAGAAGGATTCGATCACCTGGTTTTAAATTCCCCAGATTCTTTGCTGGAAAACGAATCAAGTATGGTCTTTTCCAATCATCTAACAAATCATCTTCCAAAAACAAAATACTTTCTGTTTCCCCATCGCTAACGATATTTACAATTGTGCCACCATTTATCTCAAAAAATCCTGTATGAAACACATTTCTTTTCCGATTCACGCCTAACACTTTTCTCCAAACAAAAAGAAATATATTGAACCCAAGAACAACACAAACTGTATATAACACTCTTATTGCAAGTTTATTCGTTGTTCCCAATGCCAATATAACGGGAATCCCGATTGCCAAACCAAAGATAAATCCCAGTATGCTTGGTAATACTTCATTACCTTTTTGTAACTCCAACGCTCCTGAAATAATATCTTTTCGGCTGTTTTTTAATAGTTGCCATTCTTTTTCCGTACCTTGTCTTTTCATTGCATGCACCCCCCACTATTTCTTCTACTGTAAGTTTTAATACCATTTGTACCAATCCGTTCTTCCCAAACTTCTTATCTCCTCATCACGAAGCATAAAATATGTATAGACAGGCTCTTTCCCTTCCTTGTCATCCCATGTGGTATCGACATGAAGCCATTCATCTTCTATCTTGACGTAATTCCATGTATGATTCATAGAATCAGAAATAATCCTGATACATGGGATATTGACCGCATTCAATAATCGTTGATAGATTACCGTATAGTTTTGGCATACACCACCACCATTCACCAAGCAAAAATACCAGCATGGCATATCATTCTTATAATTTGAAAAATAATCTGTTTTATACACCATTTTACTGCACACAAAATCGTGCAATGCCTTTGCTTTTTCATAATCGCTCATTTCACTTGTAATATTGGATGCGATAATTTCATTCTCATAATCAGAAAGTATTATAAAATTATACTCAGCATATGCCTCTTCTCCAAAACAGATACTAACTGTTCCTGTTCCAAATTTATTTGCTGTAACTTTTCCCTTCTTATCTACACTTAGTGCACCTTCATCAATTACAATATTCTTATTTGTCTTTTCATCAAACACCTGCTCTGGATAGTATATCTGATATTTAATTTTAACATAATCATATTTCTTTTGAGGATACGGTATTTGATAATTATCACCAACATGCAAAACAATTGGATTTGATGCATTTTCAAGATACGTAGATGTGTATTCTTCAAAACCATGTATCTTAATTTCTACTGCATATGTTTTTCCTTTATAGTTCGTGCTGATATTACATGTTCCATTCCCTATTCCAGCATATAAATCAATACTGTTGTATTTAATATATTTTATTTCATCATAGATACTAATACAGTTATAATCTCCATCATTTTTAGAGGTACAGTTCCACTTAAACTTCGTATCTCTAGGATACGATGATACATATACATTGATTTTTTGACCAACACTTGCTGTATAACTTTTTTTCTTATCTGCAAGGTCAATATATATCGTATCACTTGATTTACTTACAACGTGAATTTCGCATTTGTATGTTTTTCCTTTCACAACGCCTACTATCGTAGTATCTCCTACTTTTTTTGCCGTTACTTTCCCATTCGCATTCACTGTTGCAACTTTTTTATTCGTACTACTCCATGTAATCTTCCCCGTTGTATTGCTTATCTTCAGACTGCACGTTTCTCCCGTGTAGATATATACATTTTGCTTATTTATTTCACTGCTTTGTTTTGCTGCTTGAAGCGATAGCGTACCGCCAAAGCAGGATAGTACTATTGTCACAGTTATTACAAATAATAAAGCTGCTATTCTTTTAAATTTCATGAAATGTTTCATCTTTTGAATCCCTTCCTGTATATTTCACTTGTTCTGTAGGATTTTTTGCTTTTTCCTCTTTTTGTACCCAAAGAACACATCTATTATATCATAGCAAGTAAGATTTCTCTAGAGCAAAGTAGCTTCTCCCCTCTCAACTCCCCTGCCTCTCATCCATGATTGTTTTCTTTTTATACACTAATTTTTCGAAGTTGAGAAGTTTTCCAATTATGAACACAATGGTTTTATTCGATTCCACAACCATATTAAAACTATACAAACAATAGCAATCAATACGCCAACTGGTATCACCCAACATGCCGGAATACTCCCAAATCCTAAAACTTCTTTTACTGCTATACTATATGTAATCAAAATCCATTCCAAGCGCAACACTTCCCATACTAACACTGGTTAATACTGAAAGGCTAGTCCACAACACTCTTCTATAAAAAATACATTTGTTATCCACTCTCCTGAGCAAATATGCAAAACATATCCCCATAACTGGATATACTAACCACAGTGTAGCTGGAAAGGCGATATAATGATTCGTGTAAAACATCAATCCCAAAATATATTGTACTCCTTTGGGAAGCAAATCAAATGAACCTACGAAAAGAGTTCCAACCGCCTGTAGTACAAATGCCACACACAGCATCATCCAAGGCTTCAATGCCAGCTTCTTCATCAATGCCACAAGCAGAAATGTCATTCCTGCAAACTGCAATATATCTATCGTTCCAATCGTATCAATTAACGCTTTTTGATAGTCTGTTTGCACTCCCATTCCATTTGCCAATAACATAAGTAGTGTCTCTCTGAAAAAATTCAATGCATATCCCATCAGAATTAATTTAACGCCACGTCTAACGAAATCTTTTACCGAATCATGCTTTGTATATACCATTCCTATTCCCATTGCAAACATAAACATCGGAGCTGCCATAGGCGCTCCCAAAAATTCAATAACCAAATGTAAAAAGCTTTGTGGCATGATGCTACTGTCCAAAGTACTCATATTGTCACATACATGAACGATTACCATAAAAAAAATTGCGAAGGTCTTTGCCACATCAAACTCAAATTGTCTCCCTGTATTCACTTCTTCTTTTACTAACATAGACATCTTATTCAACCTCATTTTCACCTACCATTCGCTTACTAAATAAAAAGCATGTCAACGGAACTTCTTTTTTTCCAAGCTGTAGCATAATATCCTGACTTCCAACCCTCTCAAATCCACGGTGCTCATAAAAATGATAGGTACAATTACTATCTGTAAATAGATATAGCCGCTTGCCGGCTTCTCGTCGTTCCAGTTCTTTCATCATGTAAGAACCGATACCTTTTCCCTGTATCGTAGGATCTGCAACTACAAAACATATTTCTCCATCAAGATTTGCATTCTCTTTATACTCCTGCAACATCTTCTTGTTTGCTTTGTCATAGGAAGACACAGGGTCTTTTACTATAACTTTCATTATCAACTCCATAACTTTCACATAGAGACCTTTCCCAATCGATTGATACCGTTTTGATTCTCCCTTCACATCAGCTAACACTAGCCCTACAAGGTTTTCTCCCATGTAAGCAGCAACCATCTGTGTTGCTCTTTGCATCTCCATATACAAAAAATATTTTCCGTACAGATATAGTTCTTTTTTGTTCTCTATATACTGGTTAAAATGCATCCCCTTAACAGCAAAATCAATTGCTTTCTTATAATCTTTTCTTTCTAACTCCTTTAGTTCAATCTGCATATTCTCAGCTCCTTTGTTTTGTTGTATAATCGAATCATAAGGTGTCACGTTGCGTGATTGTCAATTAAGAAACGATTAAACTTCAAACCAAGGAGGTTTCTATGCAAGAACATTTACTTCTTACAACAGGTCAGATGGCAAAACTACACAAGACGACAAAACGTTTACTACAATACTATGATGAAATCGGTCTTTTTTCTCCTGCTGTCAAAGGTGAGAATGACTACCGCTTTTACTCCTATGAGCAAAGCCCAGAATTGGAAATCATTCTTTCCTTGAGTGAACTTGGTATGAAATTGAGTGAAATCAAAGATTATCTTTCTTCACGCTCCCCAGAGAATCTATGCTTACTCCTTAAAGAACAGCAAAATCTTCTTAGGGAGAAGCTTAAAAACCTTCAACTAATTGATCAAATGCTTTCAAATCATATAGCTAATGTGGAACAATCTTTTCAAACTCCCTTTAATTTACCATATAAGGAGTACATTCAAGAAGAATTTCTGCTTGCTACGCCTGAGACAAGAGAAGATTCTATTGAAACAATTTATAAGGCTATCTCAGAAACCTTAATTACTACCAATGAACAGCATTTATATTGTCATATCTATGGTTCTATCCTTCCAGAGTCCTCTTGGCAGAATGGTGACTTCACAACATACAATCGATATTATTTTAAGACAGTGAACCCTTCTGTTGAAATGTCTGTACTAAAAAAGCCAGCTGGCAATTATCTTTGCATCAACTGGCTTGGAAACTGGGACACTCTTACGAATGCCTATTTAATTTTATTAAAGTATGCCAAGGATAACGGTATATCATTAACAGGCGATGCATATGAGGATACAATTATTGATAGTTTTGCTGTACCAAATAGCGATGATTATGTCACCAAAGTTATGATTCGGATTGCATAGAAAATAACTATTCCATAATACAAGGGTCAAAAGGTCATATATTTCATGCTTGCCTGAAAAAGTATGACTTTTGACCCCAACATCATTTTGTTATTATCACATCAATCCATTATTCCGAAATCTTATACAACCCAAAATCATCTATAGTACCCCAACTTGCTACATTTGTTTTTACACGTATACCGATTGTAAGTGTTCCATCGGTTACCTTTATTTCTGGAATTACAGGATCCTTCCAGTCGATATAGGTTGTCAACATGAAGTCATCTGTCAATTCTTCTCCATTTACAATGGCATAGAGTTCAAATGTTGAACCTGCGTTAACCGCGCCCCCTTGTGAATACGCAGTAAGATAATATGTTCCTGCTTCTAAACCTGTGAATTCCTGTTCGATAGAAAACTCCATATCTGAAGAATCAGAAAAGAAATGGAATGACATATCTCCTGAATAGGCGTCCTCAGGTTTATTGAAGAAATCAGTAGGATTCGTTTCTCCAACATACGTTACCTTCCACATGGAAGTATCCGCATCTTCAAAGCCTGGATTCTTTACAAGGTTAGTGAATCCTGAAACATCAAGTCTTTCCTCTGTATCATCATTTCTTTAAATTGGTGTATATTCGATAGCCGATTCCAATGTTGTACCATATTTCAAATACTTGAATAAATTTATAGATGCCAATGGATGTCCTTCAAAATCAAAGAATGCTTGGTTATCCCAAGAGCAGCCTCCATAATATAATCCTGCATCCTCTG
>NZ_JAVBNS010000198.1:0-77695 GCF_031551385.1 Anaerosporobacter sp. | reverse complement strand
AATATTTATTCATTTAAACTTAGTTGATATACTTGTGTAATATACGTTTATGATGCAAAACTTTGTTATGTTTTCAAAGCGCATTCGTTAATGTTCTCTAAAACAAAACACGCTACATACCTAAGAACTTCTAAGTGCGTATAGGGAGATATTGAAAGGTTACGGAAACGCCTTCGATTCGGCATCCTGCCTCAGCTCAGGCTGGCTCGGCATCCATGCCTCGCCTTCCTAGGTTGTGAATGTACACACTAAGAAGTACTATAGGCATTACGCTACCGTTTTTTATTTAGAGAACATTAGCGAATACGCAGGTATAGATAACGAAGTTTTGCAGGTTCATTTTGTAGATACACAAGTATGCGTAAAGTATGTATGAATAAATATTACCCGATATTCATTGTAAACACTTTTGAGAACCTTTTGACACCCAAATCCTGGGTAGTCGTTAATAGAGAGGAGTATGTTTGAAATGGATTTGAATATAGGCGATGTAATTAAATTAAAGAAGCAACATCCATGTGGAAGTAGTGAATGGGAGATATTAAGAGTAGGAATGGATTTTCGTTTGAAATGTATGGGATGTGGGCATCAAGTTATGTTACCAAGAAAACAAGTTGAGAAGAGCATACGAAATATCCGTAAAAAAGAGATAGCAGACTAGGTAGATAATAGTCGAAATATGTCGTTGTTGTAGTAATAGGAACAAAAAGCTTTAATAAAATCAAAAATTTCAAAAAAAAGTTGCAAAAATCGTACAAGTATGTTAGAATCTTAAATTGTGATATAATCTATTAAATTAATCCTTGCTCTTTTTTAATGATTTAAAAAAGAAAAGGGCCAAAGACCAAAAGGAGGTGCAAGCAACTATGAACAAATATGAATTAGCTTTAGTTGTTAGTGCAAAAATCGAAGACGATGCAAGAGTAGCAGCGGTAGAACAAGTTAAAGAACTTATCGCAAGATTTGGCGGTACAGTTACTAACGTTGATGAATGGGGTAAGAAGAGATTAGCTTACGAAATTCAAAAAATGAAAGAAGGATTCTACTACTTCATCCAATTCGAGTCTGTATCAACTACTCCAAGAGAAATCGAACAAAGAATTCGAATCATGGAATCAGTTATCAGATATTTATGCATTAGACAAGACGCATAAAGAAGGAGGAATTCCTTTATGAATAAAGTAATCCTAATGGGCCGTCTAACAAGAGACCCTGAAGTGAGATATTCCCAAGGGGAAAGTTCACTAGCTATAGCAAGATACACAATTGCGGTAGATCGTAGATTTAAACGTGATGGTGATCAACAGACAGCAGATTTTATTAGCTGTGTATCATTTGGTAAAACAGCAGAATTTGCAGAAAAGTATTACAGACAAGGAACAAAAGTACTTGTAACTGGTCGTATACAAACTGGTAGCTATACAAACAAGGATGGACAGAAAGTCTACACAACAGAAGTTGTTGTAGAAGAACAGGAATTTGCAGAAAGTAAGGCATCTGCTAGTGAATCTGGCGGTTTCCAACAGACAGCAAGACCTGAGCCAAGCCAAGCAATTGGCGATGGTTTCATGAATATCCCAGATGGTATTGATGAAGAATTACCATTTAATTAATACGACGTAAAGTCAAACCTATAAATATACATGATTATGTATAAAATTTGGATAAGGAGGTTGTGTTATGCCATACAATAAGAATGATAGAAACGATAGAGCTGATTCTCCAATGAAGAGAAGAGGCGGACGTAGAAGAAAAAAAGTATGTGTATTCTGTGTAGATAAAACTAATGCAGGTATCGATTATAAAGATGTAAACAAATTAAAGAGATATGTATCTGAAAGAGGTAAAATTCTTCCTAGAAGAATCACAGGAAACTGTGCAAAACACCAAAGAGCTCTTACAGTAGCAATTAAGAGATCAAGACATATCGCATTAATGCCTTATACTATGGATTAAGCCTTAGTTAATAAGGAATTTAGAGATCGCAAAGATAATTTATGCGATTTGCATAGACAATGATAATAGCTGTTACATGACGAAAGTGATAATTTCACGTAGTGGGATTTGGTTGCTTGGTTGTGTAATGGCTTTTTTGTAATGAGCTACTCTCTTTTGCAATAATTCATAGCATGATAATATAGTAAACATAAAATCATTAAAGGTAACATAAATTCGCTAAATTTCAATAAATTATGATTATAATATATAAATCTGTTTAAAAACTATAATATGTGCTATACTATAATTACTTGGAGGTGGAAGGATGAATAACAGAAAGGCTCAAGACGTATTTATTCCAGGCGCATTACCTGAAAGTACCTATATCACAAGAAAGGCTAAAATGAACTTTACTTATGAAGATAGGCTAAAACAAGCTCTTAGTATAAATGGCTATTTGACTTTTATTTCTGGACCATCTAAAATTGGAAAAACGGTTCTTTGTGAGAAAGTAATTGGTTTGGAAAATTTGGTGGAAGTATCAGGTTCTGATTTTAGAGAGGAAAACCAACTTTGGATAGAAATAGGAAAAAGAGCAGGAATGCCCTATAAAGGTGCGTTTTTTAATAAAAATACAGACAATACTTCTATGAAGGAAACGTATGAGATTAGTAAAGAAAGTGTAATTGCTTATTATAGAGAACATGAAAAAGTATTGCTATTAGATGATTTTCATTATGCTGATTTAGAGATGCAGAGATATATGGCACAACAACTAAAAGATGCGATACGAAAGGGATTGAAAGTAATTATTGCATCATTACCGCATAGAAGTGATGATTCGATACGAAATAACCCTGATTTGCAAGGAAGAGTGTCAATTATTGATATGGAAACATGGTCTGCAGAAGAATTAATGCAAATACCAAAAGCAGGATTTAAAGAGTTGGGGATTCGCATTGCAGAACCAGTCATAGAAGAATTAGCAAGTGAATGCATTTGCTCACCTCAGTTAATGCAACTTATTTGTTTGAATATATGCATATTGGAAAAAGTAGATACTGGAAATATTACAGAGATTAAACAGGATATATTAAAACAAGCGTTTCAATTCTCAACATTAAATTGTAATTATGAACAAGCAGCAAAGGTAATTAAACAAGGGAAAAATTCAAGAGGAATGGAACGAAGAAAATACAAAACACAAAACTATGGAGAGCTTGATTTATACGGATTAATTCTTGAATCGATAGCAATAGATCCACCAAGTTCAAAGATAGATAGTAGCCAATTAGCAAATCGTATAAACGCATTATTGGCAGAAGGAGAAGAGAAACCTACTAGCAAATCACAAAAAGATTATCTGGCTAATCTACAAGAAGTATTAAATTTGCAAGAGCGTTCTTGCCAAGTAATTGAATGGAAAGATAATGTGCTATATATTATGGATCCAATGTTCCTATTTTATTTGCGATGGGGGAGACAATAATGAATGATTTAGTGCAAGAACTTATTGATAGAATAGACTTGGCACAAGAAATAGAAACGTATCAAAGTATAATTAAAGATGGTATTATTAAGCTTAATAATCATGGCTATAGTGACATAGCAGCACAAATTAGCCAACTATCACAGTTTCAGACAAATAGATTTTCAGAAACGGAGACAAAAGAAAATTTTAACAATAATAAAGTAAAAGTCAAAGAATATTTACAGCTGAGCGTGATGGATAATCAATACTGTAAGATTTCAGAAGGGGAAGCAGTAATAATTGTAGAATCTATATTGAAGAACTTTAAACAAAGCCTAGATAAAATGTTTCATAAAAATATACATGGAAAATGTAATGATACTTTAAAAAATCATCTTCCCAATATAGGTATACAAAATGAGTATGATGTTCAGCATTTGATGTATCCATTTTTGCTATCTGTATTTGAAGATTGTAGAATGGAAAAATGTCAAGACACAGGGCATCACACAGTAAGAGAAGATATTGTAATTGACTCTTATAAGATTATCATTGAATTAAAATGTACAAGAAGAAGTATGACAGAAAGAGATTTAAGCGAAGAAGTGGCAGCTGATATCCTACATTACAAGGAGCGTCATTTATTTTTCTATATATATGACAAAGAAAAAATAATAGCAAACAATCGATGTTTTATTAATACATATGAAGGAATGAGGGTTGAAGGAAAAGATATTCATGTGATAATTGCAAATTAGTTTAGTGAGTAGTGTTGCAAATCCTGTTGCAAAAATACTGAAAAATGACATGATATCTTACTACAAGATAAAATAGTAGGATACAAAGGAATGTAGTAAAATCAATACTTTTGAGTTACTATGAGAATCTACAAAACATCATACCCACATATCGCATTAATGCCATATACTATGGACTAAGCCTTAGTTAATAAGAAATTTAGAGATCGCAAAGATAATTTATGCGATTTGCATAGACAATGATAATAGCTGTTACATGACAAATAGCAGTAACCACTGCTTTACAAAAAAGAGGGTTACTGCTATAATGTAGGTAACAGGAAGCAAAAGGTTAAAACTTATGCTTGCCCTTAATGTGTAATGAAAAAATGATTATCCACTACTTTAGGCGGTCGAGGATAATCATTTTTTATTGTGAAACAATTTCATAAGTTCCACAACGAGAGTGATAAATGCTATAACAAAGATACCGAAAGAAATCATTAAAGAGATCGCTTCAAATACTGTCATAAGGCGCACTCCCCCTTTCTATGTAAAATTAGTTTGGGAAGTTCACCTCCTTCATAGAAAAATGAAGGGCAAGCACTCATAATTATCCTAAGGTCAACGGACGGACCTTTTCCTGTCACCATGGGAATATTGTATCATAGGGAAAAGAAAAAGTTGATAGTATGTTCGAATGATTGAAATAAAATGGTAGTACAGATTACTGTTTACTCCCATAGCCTTGCACCACGCTGCAAGGCTATGGGCTAATAACGTCATATATGTTTTGAGCAAAAAGAAAATAGCCGTTACATAAAAGTGTGAAGTGAAATTCCACTTGGTTATGTAACGACTATTTTTTTGTCTTCTATTCGGATTTGTTAATAACTCCCTATATCGTATTAAAACGACCATTTCCACATCTGTTACGACAAGAAAAGTATTGTAACATTTGCACAAGAAATCACATATATAATAGTGACAAATAACAAGCATGTGAATTTGTTCGAAAAAATTCGAAAATATTTTGTGCAAACTGTTGATTTGGAGTGAAGAATATGGTATTAATATAAGAGTATGGATGACATACGAGAAGTTTAGCAAAGTGAAATAGCATTTTTATGAGAAGGAGATGTGTTATGAGACAGAAGGGTGTATTAAAGAAAGCAATGAGCATAGTAATGGTGCTTGTTATGATTGCAACCTTATTGCCAGACAATCTTAGGATTGTTAAGGCGGATTCGGCAGCTACAAGAAGAGTTGACGATGTGGTGCAATTAGTTGTGGATGGGCAAACATACACAATGAAACTATATAGCGAAGGCGTGTATGAGGCGACAGTACAAGTGCCATCAGCCACGGGAGCACAAGTTAAAGTAAATGGAGAAGTAATTGGAACTTCTTCTTGGAATAATGAAACAGGAGAAGATGTTTATGTTACATATGATTCGGTTTCGAAAGGGATTAAGAATTCAATAACAAATAGCACATCATTTAAGAAGAGTGCTACTTGGGTAGGAGCAATTGAGACAATCTCTGATTGTGGATTCTCAAAATGGGCACCAGCAGATACAAGTGCAGATTTAGATTATCTTGGTGGAGGTATATACAGCAAGACATTTACATTCACGGCATTAGCAGATGATTTAACATTAGAAGATGGTGGTTATAAGGTTGCATATAATGGTGATTGGGGCAATGGAGAAATTGGAGATAGCGATAAAGTAACGCTTACAATCCCAGCAGGCAAAGACAAAATCACAGTATATGCAAATTCAAGAACAGGGTACATAACAGATTCCATCAATACACCTTCTGTAGCAAAAGAAGTTTCTTTAATTGGTACAGTAAGAGGGAATGAGGCAACAAATTGGCAGGAAGCAGAAGCAGGTTGGGAATTTACCAATATTGATGGAAGATATGCTGTATTTAATAAAGTATTTGAAGCAAAGAATTATGAATATAAAGTAGTATACAACAAAGCAGATTGGCCAGATGGAGGAAATTCTTCATTTACAGTTGGCAACGATACCAATGTAGTATTTCTTTATGATTACACAACAGATACGGTATATGATTCAATTAACGATTATAATACAGTAGCTACTGCACTTGGTTTTCCTAGCGATGGGGAAGAAGAATTAGTGCCAGATGTATTCATTGCACAACCAGGTGGTGGAAGCGTATGGAGAGTAACTGGAGGCGATGCAAAATTTGACACTTGGAATCAAGCAGGAACAAATGGTGTTATGAGTCATCTTGTTGGTGAATACTATGCAAAATCTGTAGTATTGAATGCAGGTTTTTATGAATTCAAATTCACAAAGAATGGTTCTTGGGACGGATCAATTGGAGGAATCGGTACAACATATGGTAACTTCGAATTGACATTAACAGAAAAAACAAAAGTAAACTTCTACCTTAATGATGAATTAGAAGATTATAACCGAGTACGTATTAATTTAGAGGGACTAGGTGATCAAGGCTTACAACAATACATACCAGCACGTTCTGCAGATGAATGGCCAAGATTAGTTGGAAGTATTCAGCCTCTACTTGGAGATAGTGCTGAGTGGAGCCCAGCGGCAGCAAAGAGTATGTTTGTAGATTACTACTTTAATAATACAGAATATCGTCTTCAAAGAACATTATCACCAGATAAATTCCCAGCATCATATGATGTAAAAGTAGTATGCGGAAACAGTTGGGATGCACTTAATTATGGTGATGGTTCAGACAACCATGCAATTAAATTATTAGATGCAGCAAACGTTACATTTACAACAACGATACCGGCAGATGCATCAGCGGGAGTATTAAAAGACAATTATAAACCTCAAAACTCGGCATATGATGGAAAGATTAAAACGTCAGAATTATATTTTGATAGTCAATCAACGACTTATAAAAATCCATTTGGAGCAATTCCAATGGAAAGCCAAGATGTAACATTCCGATTTGCGGCGGAAGCAGGAGATGCACAGTTAGTAAAACTGGAATTAGCAGATGGCAATGACGTAGCAAAAACATACGTAATGAATATCGCAACCGTACTTGATGGTAAAGATTACTGGGAAGTAACCGTACCAAAGAAAGATTTTGATTCGATTGGAATCTGGTCATATAAATTCATCGTAATTGATGGTTCTGCAAAAGTAGAATATGGCGATGACGGCGTGTCAGGCGGAACAGGCGCATTCTCAGAAGAAGGCCAGACGGGATATAACTTAACTGTTTATGAGAAGGATTATAAGACACCAGACTGGATGAAGAATGCTGTTGTATATCAAATCTTCCCAGACCGTTTCTACGATGGAGATTCAAGCAATAACAATGCGAAGTTAGTAGATGGTGTAAGAGGTGATAGCGTTCAATTGTTTGACGGTTCAATGGGTTCAGCAGGTAAATGGTCAGATGTGCCAGAGAATCCAAGACAATCCGAAGAAGCAAATAAACCATATTATCCAAATGCAACAACAGATGGTGTTTGGTCAAATGAATTCTATGGTGGAGATATTAGTGGTATCAAACAAAAATTATCTTACTTACAAAACCTTGGAGTAACAGCAATCTACTTAAATCCAGTATCATGGGCAGCATCAAATCACAAGTACGATGCAACAGATTATAAACATCTTGATCCTATGTTTGGAGAGCCAGTATATAATATTGCAGGAAATCCTGCTTCAGGATTAAATTATGAAGAGACAAAGAAAGCTTCTGACAAAGTGTACGAAGCATTTGCAGATGCATGTAATGACCTTGGAATCTATCTAATTGCAGATGGTGTATTCAACCATGTTGGTGATGATTCCATCTATTTTGACAGATATGAGAAATATCCTGAAATCGGTGCATATGAGTATTGGAGCAGAGTTTGGGATACGGTTGAAGCAAAAGGAGTATCACAAGCAGAAGCAGAGAAGGAAGTAAAGAACTACTTTAAAGCACAGATTAATCCAGATACGAATACAAACTATACCGATGCAGACTTCGTATATACAACATGGTTTGAAGTAGGACCAAACAAAGTATATGATGAAGATAATGGAAACTTTATACACTATGAATATGAGTGTTGGTGGGGATATGATTCGCTTCCATGTATCAAAGCTGTATCTGCAGACGATACAAACTTAACAAATGATGAGAATGCAACAATCGCTGGTGTTCATGAATACAATAACGTAGATTACCGCAAACAAGTAATTGGTTATGATTTAACTGGAAAATCAGATGCAGATGCGTCGGCTGCAATGCAGGAAGCAAACTCACAAAGATGGTTGTGGATGGGAGCAAGCGGTTGGAGACTTGATGTTGCTCCAGATGTATCCGATGAAACATGGCAACAATTCAGAACAGCAGTTAAATCAGCAACAGGCTATACGGATGCGAATGGAAATACAATTGCAGACCCAGTTATTCTTGGAGAGGAATGGGGTGTTGCAACAAGTTACCTATTAGGAGATATGTTTGACTCGGTTATGAACTATCAATTCCGTGCAGCATTGCAAAACTTTATTATTAATGGAGTAGATGCACAGAAATTCAATGCACAACTTGAAACAATCCGTGAGAACTATCCAGAAGAAGCATGGTATGCAATGCTTAACTTAGTAGATTCCCATGATACAGTTCGTAATATTACAAAGATTGATAAACCGACTTGGGAAGAAGAAAATACAGCAATTGCACCAGAAGCATCAGACCGTGCAATTAAGTTACAAGCATTAACTGCAATCTTCCAATTAAGTTATCCAGGAGCACCTACAATCTATTATGGAGATGAGGTTGGTGTAACAGGAACAAAAGATCCAGATTCAAGACGTACATTCCCTTGGGAAAGAATTAATGCGTCAACAAACACAATTTCATCTACATATGCAAGCAAATATGGTGATTTATACAATACCTATGTAAATGCAGCAGATGTTCGTAATGCAAACAAAGAAATATTTGCAACTGGTGAAATTAAAACAGCATATGCAGAAGGAAATGTAATTGCCTATGCTAGAAAAAGCGCAACAAAAGGTGGCTTATCTGCAATCAATACTTCGGATAAAGCAGTAACATTTGTAGCGGATGTAGCAGATTTCCTTCCAGAAGGACTTATATTACAAGACAAATTAGGTGGAACAATTCAGGCAACGGTAACAGATGGTAAAGTAAGCATTACAATACCAGCATATTCAGGAATTATGATGGTATCTTCACAAAGCTTTGCAGAATTACCAACAGCTCCAACGAATGTAGCTGCTGTAGAAACAAACGGTGCAACAGGTAAAGTTACAATTACTTGGGATGCTGTTGATGGAGCAGAGAACTACAGTGTATATCGTGCTTATCTTGATGGTGCACAAAAAACATTGCTTGGAACAACAGCAGATGGAGTGACAACAACATTTGAAGATACGGATGTTGTAAATGGAACAAGATACTATTACTATGTTAAGACAAATAAAAACGGTGTAGCAAGTAATTACAGTTCTTATGTATCTGCATTGCCATCTTACGAGATTACAGTAATAACAAAACCAACAGATGTAGCAGCAGTAGGATTAGGAATCGGAAATACAACAGAAGAGATTGAAGTTGTAATTACAATTCCAGGATTAACAGATAATGCAACCTATGCAGGCAAAGACGTTCCTGGTTTAACATTTATGCTTATGTACTACTATAACCAAAAGGAAACTGCAGAGAGTGTTAAATTACGTTATAAAGAAGACGTAACAGATAATGGTCAAATCACTGGAAAGATTTATAGTGCAACATTTGAACCTACAAGAGCAGAAAGTTATACATATTTTGCAAGAGCAACCGTGAATAATGGATATAGCTACATAGAGTCAGATGAGAACACCGTGGTTGTTAATGCATCATCAAACACTACGAAACCATCGAAACCAGTGTTAGAGCAATCGATTTCCGAATCAAACCGTGTTACATTAAACTGGACATGTGAGGATAGTACAGTAAAAGGTTTTGATATCTTCCGTTCTCAAGCAACAAAGAATAACGCAGGCGTAGAAGTATTTACCGAGTATCAACGTATTGATACCGTGTCAGCAGGTACAACTGCATATATTGATTATGCAGTAAATAATGATACAAAGTATAAATATTATGTAGAAGCGTTCAACGAGTTCTATAACCGCGATAAGTCTTCCGATATGGAGGTTATGCCGAAACTTGTAATGGTTGATGTAACAATCCGTTTAACAATTCCATCGAAAGTATTCACATCAGCAACCGATTCCATCTATATTGCATCAGATGCAAACGGATGGTCAGCAAATGGCTGGGAATTAAAGAAACCAAGTGGAGCAACGGACAGTAACATTATCGAATATACATTCAAGATGATGGCTGGTAAGAAGATTCAATACAAGTATACAAGAGGTACTTGGTCAACAGAAGGCTTAACAAGTAATAGAGCAAATGATACGACAGCACCTGGAAACTACGCATATAGCTCTATGGATACGAATATTTCTTTAACAATTCGTAACCAAGGTGGCAATAAAATGCTTGTAGAAGACTATGTTCTTCGTTGGGTTGACATGCCATTAATGGTTACAGTACCTAGAATATCATATGGTTCAGAAGACATTAGCTATGAGACAACAGATGCAACATTCAATCTTCAAGCAAGTGTACCAGTGGGTGGAATCTTCACGATTAATGGAGTAGACATCAATACAATGAAAGCGGGAGCATTAGACCAATACGGAAATGTTCGTCTTGATGATATTCCACTTGAGGTTGGTGTGAATACATTCGTGCTTCATATTGAGCCAACGGCTGAGACAAAAGCTTTAGAATGGTTGGTTGATACAGGAAGAATTGATACACAGATGACTGCGACAAAGACCATTACCATTACAAGAACAAAAACAGGTGGTTCAGGAAATTCAGGTGGTTCAGAAAGTTCTACAAGCAGCGATTCAACTTCTTCA
Source organism: Anaerosporobacter sp. (assembly GCF_031551385.1). Taxonomy (GTDB): domain Bacteria; phylum Bacillota; class Clostridia; order Lachnospirales; family Lachnospiraceae; genus Anaerosporobacter. The sequence continues at coordinate 66,584 of NZ_JAVBNS010000198.1, read as the reverse complement.
CAAGAACCTAAGTTGGTAAGTCAAAGTGGAGCAACAGGCTGGAAAGCAATTGCAGAAGCCATTAACACAATTGTAAAAGGATTAGACAAAGATAGTAAAGAAGCAAAAGTAGTAGAAATCGAGATGAACAATGCGACAAAAGTTCCATATGAAATCTTTGAAGCGATTGCAGATACACAAGTTAAATTAGTACTCAATATGAATCAATATCAATGGAGTGTAGAAGGCAAAACCGTTGATAAAGAAACATTAAAAGAGCTAAAAGCGTTAGGAAAAGAAATCGACTTTAGTTTTGCATTTATAACAGAAGCAAAAGAAAAGCAAAGTATTGATGCAACCATCAAGAATACATTAGATAGCAACAAAGATACTCGTTCTATTACAAAAGTTTCTTACTTTAAATTGGGACATGAGGGAGCATTCCCATTCGAAGCAAAGCTAACATTTACAATTGATAAAGCATATGCTGGTAAGAGTATTTTCTTGAACTATGTAAACGAAAAAGAAAATATGGTAGAACCACAATGTTATGCAAGTGTAACAAGTAGTGGAAAAGTAACGGTTACTATGCCACATGCATCGAAGTATGTTGTTACACTTGAGAATACTGTGTTACCAACGTTAATGGCTACGAAGACAATCTATACGAAAGCTACCTATACGTTAGGAACAAAAGTGGAAAATGCGTTACCAGGTGATGGAGCTACGTATTACACAAGTAAGAGTTCTGTTGTAACAGTAAATGCAAAAGGTAAACTTACTGCTAAGAAGGCTGGAACAGCAACAATTACAACGAGATACGTACAAAATGGTAAAGTATATGTATTCTTAACAAAAGTTACTGTAAAAGACCCTTACATTAAAATAACAGCAGCACCTACGAAGCTAAAGGTTGCGAAAACTTATACATGTAAGGCAAAAGCATACGGTACAACAACTGCAATTGTGTGGTCTGTATCAGATACAAAAATTGCAACAATTGATAAGAAGACAGGTAAGTTAAAAGCTAAGAAAGCTGGAAAGGTTGTTGTTACAGCAAAGGCTGGTAGTGTTACAAAGAAATTTACGGTAACAATAACGAAGTAAAGTTTGCATTGATAATGCACGATAACGTGTAATAAAGAATTATAAAAAATCGTGTAAAAGAGGTAAGAAAATCCCCTTTTACACGATTTTTTTAGTTCATAGAAAAGTAAGAGGCCCATTAATTGCTAAATTATTTTTATCGAAATATTTCGAAAAAATAATGCCAAAATGTTTATAATTTAAGATTAATGTGGTATAATACTAGTATAGTAGTAAAAATGAAACCCGAAAGGAAATAGGTTAATGGAGAAACAGTACCAAAGACATAAATATTCAGAAAAGCAATTTAACGAATTGTATTTTTACGATAAAGAGGATTTAGGGGCAACATATAGTAAGGCACGTACACAGTTTAAAGTATGGGCACCAACAGCAGATAAGGTTGCCATTAAACTCTATGAAGAAGGACTTGGTGATAATCTTGTTAAGGTAGTATCTATGTACCAAGGTGTTGCAGGAACATGGGAACTGATTGTAGAAGAAGATTTAAACGGAATGTACTATACATATGAAGTAACTCTTGGCGAAGTTGTGAACGAAACGATTGATCCGTATGCAAAGGCAGCAGGTGCAAATGGAGTTAGAGCTATGATTCTTGACTTAAATCGTACAAATCCAAAGGGGTGGGAAGAGGATAAAAAACCAGAATTTACAGAGGATACCGATGCAATTATTTATGAACTTCATGTAAGAGACCTTTCCATGAGTAGTGATTCTGGAATTAAAAACAAAGGAAAATTTCTTGGGATAGCAGAAACAGGAACGGTAAGTTCTAGTGGTCTAACAACAGGAATAGATCACATGAAAGAGCTTGGTATTACTCATGTTCATTTATTGCCTGTATTTGATTATAACACGGTAGATGAGACTCAGTTGCAAACACCACAATTTAATTGGGGGTATGATCCACAGAATTATAACTTGCCAGAGGGTTCCTATTCTACGGATCCGTTTCATGGAGATGTTCGTATTAAGGAATTCAAGCAGATGGTAAAGACACTTCATGATAATGGAATTCGTGTCATTATGGATGTTGTTTATAATCATACATTTGCAAGTGAAGAATCAAATTTTCATAAGATAGTACCAGAATACTATCACCGTGTAGTGAATGGAAAGTTCAGCGATGGTTCTGCTTGTAATAATGAGACAGCATCAGAACGAGCAATGGTTAGAAAATTCATTATTGATTCGGTTGTATACTGGGCTAAGGAGTATCATATTGATGGATTCCGTTTTGATTTGATGGCATTGCATGATATTGATACAATGAATGCTGTTAGAGAAGCAGTTGACAAGATTGATCCTACTATCTTATTGTATGGAGAGGGCTGGACAGCAGCAGACTCGGTTTTACCAAAAGAAAAGCAAGCATTGAAAGCACACACATATCAAATGAATCGAGTGGGTGCATTTAGTGATGATATGCGAGATGGAATCAAAGGTAGTGTTTTCGATGGACTGGATAAAGGGTTTGTTAGTGGAAAAGAAGGGGTAGAAGAGGCAATTAAGTTTGGTATTGTAGCATCTACGGCTCATCCACAAGTAAAGGATTTTGTAGCATGGACACATAACCCTGGACAATGTATTAACTACACTTCCGTACATGATAATTTTACCTTATGGGATAAGCTTGCTATGTCATGTGAAGGTGTAAGTGAAGAGCAACGAATTCGTATGAACAAGTTGTCAGCAGCAATCGTATTAACATCACAAGGGGTTTCTTTGTTCCAAGCAGGAGAGGAACTTTTGCGTAGTAAACCTGTAGAGGGGCAAGAGGGTATGTATGACCATAACAGTTATATATCTTCTGATAATGTGAATGCAATTCATTGGAGTAATAAGAAGAAATATTATTCTGTCTATGAATATTACCGTGGACTTATTGCCTTCCGTAAGGCGAATCCAGCACTTCGTATGAGAACGGAAGCAGATATTGCAAAAAATCTAGTATTCCTTGAAAATCTTCCAGATCAAGTTGTTGCGTATACAATCAAAGCAATTTCAGATATAGAAGAAAAAGAAATCTATGTTATCTTCAATGCTTCAAACAAGAAGATTAAGATGCCATTAGACAAAGGAACATGGAATGTATATGTGAATGCAGATGATGCAGGAACAGAAGTGTTAGCAACGGAAGACAAAGAGACAGTAGTTGTAGATGAAATATCAGCAATGGTATTGATAAGACAATAAAAAAATCGCCTCATAACTAAGTTCTTACGAACGAGTTATGAGGCGATTCTCATTAACAAAAAGTTATATTCTTAAGCTTAAATTAAGCAACTTGAACGTTAACTGCTTGCATTCCACGATTTCCGTTTTCTAAATCGAAAGTAACTGCTTGACCTTCTTCTAATGATTTGAATCCGTCACCAGCGATTCCTGAGAAATGTACGAATACATCTTCTCCGCCATCTAAATTAGTGATGAAACCATAACCTTTTTGTGAGTTAAACCATTTAACTGTACCTTTATTCATTGAAAGATACCTCCTAAAATAAATATTATTGTAGCAAAAAGGAATTCCTATAAGAATTCATAACAAAAAAATGTGCTACTCATTTCTTTGATATTTTAGGTGAAAATTAAAAACACATGTTTTTGTAAATCATCAAGAATTTAATGACTTACAAAAACATGTGAATCATAACCTCATTTAAAATACAAGATAAGTATAGTGCATAAAGGCATATAAGTCAAGAGGAATAAAATATATTTTGGTATATTTAACAATGAAATCAGACTTAAATTCTACAGAATATGGTTTTGGTTGTATATTCAAAAAGTGCTTTTATAAAACTTGATATAATGATATAATGAAAACAATGAGCATAGTTTAGTTAATTATTGGATAATCATAACTTGAAGGATGTAGTCCTTAATAGTTGCGATAGAAGAAGTGGAAAGCTGGGAGTTAGGATGAATAGAAAAAGTAAACTTACTGCAATGATTAAATCATACTTCCGATGGCCTGTCTGGCTATCATTATTATTGGTAGCGATGGACATAAGTATATATTTTATTAATAAGAGAGCAGCAGTTATGATGAGCATATATGTAGTAGTATATGTTATTGTTGCTATTATATTGTATCGGACGAAACGAATTACGATATTTGGAGAGATTGTACGATTTGCCGCTGACTATGGACAAGTGCAGAAGCAACTCTTAAAAGAATTGTCTCTTCCGTATGCAATATTAGATGTAGATGGACATCTCTTATGGGGAAATGATGAATTTATAGATAGTATTGCAAATGAACGTGCAGCGAGAAGATCTATTATGAATATATTTCCTGACATAACAAAGGAAAACCTACCGCATGTAGATAAAGATACGGTATTGCATGTAGCATTTCAAAGTCGAAATTATCGTCTTGTTCTTCGCAGAACGATTGCCAAATCTTTTAGCGAAGGCGAAGATGAGTATGATACAAATTATGAAACAAGTAATCTGGATAATTCGCTAATTGCATTATATATGTATGATGAGACGGAAATTACATCATATATTAAAGAAATCGAAGAGCAGAAAATGATTGTTGGTTTACTCTATATTGATAACTATGAAGAAGCGCTTGAATCAATTGATGAGGTTCGACGCTCCTTATTAATTGCACTTGTTGACCGTAAGGTTAATAAATATATGCAAGGTATTGATGCCATTGTTAAGAAGCTTGAAAAGGATAAATATATATTTGTGTTTAAACATAAATATTTGAACCAACTTCAATGCAATAAATTCTCTATATTAGAGGAAGTTCGTAGCGTTAATATCGGTAATGATATGGCGGTTACATTAAGTATGGGTCTTGGTGTAAATGCTGACACGTATATGACAGGTTACGACTATGCCAGAGCAGCTATTGACCTTGCACTTGGTAGAGGTGGAGACCAAGCCGTAGTGAAAGAGGGTGAGAAGCTTCTTTACTATGGTGGAAAGAGTATGCAGGTTGAGAAGAATACAAGAGTAAAAGCAAGAGTAAAGGCACATGCGCTGAAAGAGCTTGTAGAAGCAAAAGATAAAGTGGTTATTATGGGGCATTCCATTGGTGATGTGGATTCCTTTGGCGCGGCAATTGGTATCTATCGTGTTGCAAAGACGCTTAATAAGCGTGCACATATTATTATTAATCAGGTAACAACTTCTGTACGTCCATTGATGGAACGTTTTCAGGATAATCCTGAGTATGAGAGCGATATGATTCTAACAAGTGCGCAAGCGATGGAAATTGTAGATAACAATACATTACTGGTTATTGTTGATGTAAACAGACCAAACTATACAGAATGTAAAGAAGTATTATCTTTAACAAAAACAATAGTAATTCTTGATCATCATAGACAAACAGGTGAAGCAGTCGAGAATGCAGTATTATCCTATATTGAGCCGTATGCTTCTAGTACTTGTGAAATGGTAGCAGAGATATTACAATATATTGGCGAAGGTTTACGTCTAAAGCAGGCAGAAGCTGATGCGATGTATGCTGGAATTATGATTGATACAAACAACTTTTTATCAAAGACAGGTGTTCGTACATTTGAAGCGGCGGCGTTTTTAAAACGTAGTGGTGCAGATGTAACAAAGATTCGTAAAGCATTCCGTTGTGATATGATGGAATATAAAGTGCAAGCGGAGTCCGTTAGTAATGTAGAGGTATTTCTTAATCACTATGCAATCACAGAATGTGAAGGGCATGGGGTAGAAAGTCCGACGATTATTGGTGCAAAGGTTGCGAATGAATTGCTTAATATTACAAATGTAAAAGCATCTTTTGTATTAACAGAGTTTAATGGAAAGATATATGTAAGTGCAAGATCCATAGATGAATTAAATGTTCAAATTGTTATGGAGAAATTAGGTGGCGGTGGACACATGAGCATTGCAGGTGCGCAGATATGTGACAAAACAATGGAAGAAGCCGTTGATCTTGTGAAAGAGACATTAAAGACGATGCAACAGGAAGGAGAGTTATAATTATGGAAGTTATTTTATTACAAGATGTAAAAGCGTTAGGTAAAAAAGGGGAACTTGTTAAAGTAAGTGATGGATATGGAAGAAACTTTATCCTAAGTAAAAAGTTAGGCGTTGAGGCGACTGCTAAGAATATAAATGATTTAAAACTTCAAAAAGCAAACGATGAAAAGGTTGCGAAAGAGATTCTTGAGCAAGCAAAGGCATTTGCAAAAGAAATGGAAGAGAAAGTTGTTGTTCTTAAAATTAAGCTTGGTAAAGATGGTAGAACATTTGGTTCTATTTCAACAAAGGAAATCTCAATTGCTGCAAAAGAGCAATTAGGATATGATATCGATAAGAAAAAAATGCAATTAGCAGAACCAATTAAGAATATGGGGACATTCCACGTACCAGTAAAGATTCATCAAAAAGTAACAGGAGAACTAACTGTTAAAGTAACAGAGCAATAGATTGGATAGGAGAAAGTCATGGATGAGTCATTAATTAAAAAAGTACCTCCACATAGTATTGAGGCGGAGCAATCAGTAGTCGGATCTATGCTTATGGATAAAGATGCCATAACGACTGCATCGGAAATTATATCATCTGAAGACTTTTATCAGCATCAATATGGTTTACTATTTGATTCGATGGTGGAACTTTTTAATGAAGGAAAACCAGTAGACTTAGTTACTCTTCAAGAGAAGATAAAAGAGAAAGAGTTGCCAGCGGAGCTTAGTAGCATTGATTTCATACGTGATTTGATGTCTTCTGTTCCAACTTCGGCAAATGTAAAGTACTATGCGAACATCGTAAAAGAGAAGGCAACACTTAGACGCTTGATTAAAGTAACGGAAGGTATTACAAATGAATGTTATCTTAATCGTGAAAAACTAGAAGTGATTCTTGAAGAAACAGAAAAACAAGTATTTGATGTTGTACAGAATAAATCTTCTGGAGACTTTGTAAGTATCAAGGATATCGTTATTAAGTCATTAGAGAGTATTGAATCTGCGGCAAAGAACAAAGGTAGTGTAACAGGAATTGCAACAGGTTTCTATGACCTTGATTATAAAACGGCAGGATTACAGCCATCGGATTTAATTCTAATTGCAGCCAGACCTTCTATGGGAAAAACCGCATTTGTTCTTAACATTGCGGAATATGTAGCGGTTAAATCCAATGTCACAACAGCAATTTTCTCTCTGGAAATGTCAAAGGACCAGTTGGTGAAGCGTATTATATCTATGAATTCTAAAGTAGATTCCCAAGCGATTCGTAGTGGTGAACTACAAGATGATGACTGGGTAAAACTTGTGGAAAGTGCAAGAGCTATCGGTAATTCTAATCTAATTATAGATGATACGCCAGGCATTTCAATTACAGAGTTACGTTCAAAATGCCGTAAATTTAAGTTAGAGCATAATCTGGGACTTGTTATCATTGACTACTTGCAGTTGATGTCTGGTGGTAAGAAAGCAGAATCAAGACAACAGGAAATCTCTGAAATCTCACGTTCTCTAAAGGCGTTAGCGAGAGAAATAAGTGCACCTGTAATTGCATTATCACAGCTAAGCCGTGCAGTAGAACAAAGACCAGATAAACGTCCTATGTTATCAGATCTTCGTGAGTCTGGGGCAATCGAGCAGGATGCCGATGTTGTAATGTTTATCTACCGTGATGATTATTACAACCATGACTCGGAGGAAGCTGGCGTTTCTGAAATTATTATTGGTAAGCAAAGAAATGGTCCTACAGGAACAGTTAAGCTTGCATGGTTATCGCAGTTTACGAAGTTTGCTAATCTTGAGAGACATTAGGTAAAGGGGCGAAACTCAAGTTAGGTTGTGGAGTATACACCAAGAAGTACTATAGATGTTTTGCTATCGTTTTTTAAGAGTGTTCTTTACTCTTTGTTAAAGTACGGTAATCAAGAAGCGGGTCAAGGATATTGAGAGTTTCGCGGGTTATCTATAGTTGAAATAATAATATTGGGAGACAACTTATAATTACTATGTGAGAAAGTACATAGGTTATAAGTTGTCTTTTTTCATGTAATAAATCACTATTTTTATCGGTGTTGCTTTTTTGAGGGGTATGGTAGTATTAGCATAGAGGTAGTGTAGGACGATGAGGTTAGCGATAGGAAAAGCTGCTATTTGACCTGATATTTGAGGTGGCGAAAGTAGATTTGTGAGGCATTGTCCTAGTCTATAGAAACTTGGAACAAAGAAGGGAGTTTATATTATGGGAATTATCAAAGAAACACGAGAGTATACATATAAGAACATACCAATCCCTGGTGGTGGTTATGTGACGGGGTTTTTATTTCATGAGAGGGAAGAAAATTTATTATATGCAAGAACAGATATCGGTGGAACATACCGATTTGAATTTGAAACACGTACATGGAATTCGTTGATGAATCATGTTAGGCAAGAGGATGTATCGGAGACTTATCCACTTTCTTTTGCAGTTGATAACAATAATAGTGGATTATTCTATCTTGTTTGTGGATACAGTAACAGAAATACAGGCAAGTTGTGTATATCTACAGATAAGGGTGAAACATTTACTTATAAGGAAATGCCTTGCAGCATACATGGAAATAACCCTGGTAGGGGAACTGGCGAGAGACTTCAAGTAGACCCTAATAATAGTGATATCCTATACTTTGGTTCACAATCAAAAGGTCTTATGCGCTCGAATGACCAAGGGGACAGTTGGGAGTTTATTACGGTTTCCTTTGATGGTTCAGAAGAAAAGAATGAAACGGAAATTACATTTGTATGGATTGATCCAAGAGCGACAATCGAGGGACGCTCCAAAACAATTGTTGTTGGTACGTCTGGAGAGGGAAGCGCAGAAGGAAAATTGCGTGGACATAGTTTATATATATCTACGGATGGAGCACAGACATTCGTTCCATTACAACAACCAGAGTCTTTATTGCCAAAGACAGAAGAATCTGGATACACAGGATATGTTGGCGCTAGATATGTGTTTGATAAAGAGTATCTCTATGTAACAATGTCGGAAGCGGCGACTTATGGTTGGAGTTTTGCTTGCTATAGTTGTGATTGTGGTATGCAAAAGAGTGGTAAGGTAGTTCGTTATCATATTGAGTCTAATGGTGAAGTTTCAGAATACAAAGACATAACACCGACAGCAGCAGATTTTGGTGTGGAGAGCTTAGATGATATTTCCTTTGGTATGGGAGGAATTGCACTTACTTATGAAAAAGAAACGGATACATCAGTATTGATTTGTAGTACAATCTGCTATCAACATCCTGGAGATATCGTATTCATATCAAGAGATGGTGGACAAACATGGAAGAAAAATCTGCAAGGGCTAGAGGTAGGTCGTATTGAATTTACCGTTCCATATATGAAACCAGAATATAATGGTCAAGAATCCTTATTACATTGGTTAACAGATATAAGGATTAATCCATATAATCCGAATCATGCCCTATTCAATAGTGGTTCAGGAGCGTTTGTAACATATAACTTACTTGCAGAGGATTGTACGTGGGAACCTGAGTGTAAAGGAATTGAAGAAACCGTACATTTGAATCTCTATGCACCGAGTCAAGGTGATGTTAAGTTAATTGATATACTAGGTGATTTAGGTGGTTTTGCATTCACAGACTTAGACCAACCGGCTGAGAATACATTTGCAGATGAATGCGGTAATCGTTATATCACTTGTATCAATGCAGACTATAGCGAGAATAATCAAGAATATGTAGTTGTAACACCTAGAGGAAATTGGACTGGTAAAACAAAGGGTGGATTAATTGTATCGAGAGATCAATGTAAGACATTTGAACATTTGCCTCAACCATACGGATTATCATCATTTATAGATGGATTGTTAGATGAGATTGTGAGACCAAATGTAAATTCTGGTTGGGCTGCAATGTCAGCTGACAGTAAAACAATTATATGGTCAATTGCGAAGGTGCTATCCCTTACAGTAAATGCTGTTGTCTATACAAAAGATGGCGGTAAGACATATCATAAATGTAAAATCTATGACAAGCAAGGTGAATGCATTAGTGAGACTTATGAATGTCCTCCTGTTCCAAATTGGAAGACTTACGATGAATTCTTTGCATATTGTAATTCCCTTCGTAATATTAAAGTAATGGCAGACCGAGTAAATCCAGAAGTGTTCTATGGTTTTGGAGAAGCTTCTCAGTTCTATGTAAGTACAGATGGTGGAGTTACATTCTATCAAAAAGATACACCAGAGAATTTCCCTATCATGGTTCTATCAGGTTTTGACTGTAATAATTATGCAGAGATTCGACTTGAGGCGAAAGAAGAGGGCGTTATCTGGATGGCATTAGGAGAGCATGGTCTTTGGAAAGTGGTGTATGATGCAGAGAATCAAGCATTTAATGCAGAACGAATTACTAAGGAAGGCGATGCCGTTAAGTGTCAAGGTATGGGACTTGGTTTGCATGGAGAGAAAGCAATCTATGTAAGTGGTACAATAGACGGAGAATATGGTTTCTTTGTTACAGAAGACGAAGGTAAGACATATGCTCGTCTTAACAATGAAAAACAAATGTATGGTGATATTATGAGTATTACAGGTGATCCTAGGGTTGCAGGTAGATTTTATCTTGCGACCGGCTCAAGAGGTGTGTTGTACGGAGTGCCAACAAAGTAAAACGGTTGAACAGTTACGAATATAAGATTATAAAACAGACTGAGGGTGTTAAGAGTGTAATTAACAAACACCTTCAGTCTTTTCATATATAAGTCTTACCATATGAAATTAAAAAAAAGCTAATATGCTCAACCATCCTGTCAGACGAAAGTGGTTGGAGTGGAAGTCAGAAGTTATCTGTCGATAACTTCTTTTTTTATTTAAAATTATAATATTGCGATATGAAAACACTATGCTATAATGTAAATATATGGTAGCTGGTAATGGGTGGCGAATATAATAGTTACCAGCTTTGTATTTAAAATTGTAGTACAAGCCATGTTACTGGTCACGGAGTGAACAGTAACGAAATATACGAATTATCAAAATAACAGAGGAGGATTATTCATGGGTGAGATTCGTTATATTATATCCGATGCGTCGAAAAAGATAGATGTTGAACCACATGCATTACGATATTGGGAAGAAGAGTTAGGACTTAACATACCTAGAAATGAGATGGGGCATCGGTATTATAGAGAGGAAGATATTAAGATACTTAAGAACGTAAAGCTTTTAAAAGAACAGGGATTTCAGTTAAGAGCAATTAAGATGATACTCCCTAATATACATAAAATTGAAACACTAGACGCAAAGAGTATGTTACTATTAAGAAACGAATTGAACGAAAGAGTATTTGAATTGGAAAGTAGACAGGAATTACGAGAATTACATGCAACAACTCACAAGATAGAGAAACAGACAGAGAATGATTGCAGCAATTTAATTCATTTGGATGAAGTACGAGGAGAACACATGAATATGAATTCAGAGGAAAATGCGAAGGTAGTAGAGGGAGAATCAGAGCAGAATGAGGAAACGACGGAGATTTGCTCTGCAAATATAGAGGAAGAAGAGACAGCACTCGATTCTATGGATACAATAAAAGAAGATATTACAAATCGGGAAGATAAGATGATTCAGTTTAAAAATATTATGAGTGAATTGATTTTAAATGCGCTTCGTGAGAGTACAGATGAGATGGCAGGAAACATTGGGAAAGTTGTATCTTTGAATGTATCAAAGGAGATAGATTTTCAATTCAGAGAAAAAGAGCAAAGAGAGGAGGAACGTTACAAGCACTTAGATGAAACAATTCGAGCATTTCAGCGTGGGAGAGCTGAAATTGCTGCGGCACAGGCAGAAGGAGGGAAGAAGAAGACGATTTTTAAACGAAAAGAGTTGATATAAGTAAAAGGTGTATGTGTGTGGAGCTACGGCAAGTGATGCGTAGCTCCTTTTTTGTGAAACCAGAAATTTTCCAGTAAGGTATACATTTAAATAGTCCTTTGATATAATTAAGAAAAGTAGAATTTGGTAACTGTAGTAGTAGAAGGTCTGAATAAAATAGAGGAGATTTTATGAAGTTTACAAAGTTTATACCACATTATTTGTTATTCTTTTTCTTGCTAATTTTAAAAGTAATATACATAGTAGATGATCCGTTAGGTAATAAGTTGGCCAACATAGCAGGTGCAACGTTTTTGCTGTGTTTAGTTGTTATGTTGGTTCTTAATATTATAAAAGGTAAAGGAACATTCAAAATCGTTTTTAACATATTGAAGATAGTACTGTATCTAGTTTTAGCATATTTATTTATAAAAGAATACAATCTAATTGATGTGAATGCGAAAGAGAGAATATCTGGTTATCTTATTAAGATAGGTTGCTTGTTTTATATAGTCTTTCCTGTGGAAACAATTATAGATTCAGCTTTGAAGGGCATGAATAAAGAGAGAGAAGAAAAGTAATGGGAAAAGATGATATGATGAATATGGAATTTCATGACTAGAAGGAGGTGCGGTGATGAAGCTCAAAAAAGTATTTATTATATGGACAGGTATCTTGTGCATACTACTTATGGCTTGTGGGAGAGAAGACATAACAGAAGATTCTATAGTAGAAACCAAGAAGACACCTAGTCAGATAGAAGACTTTTATACAATCATGAATAATGTGGATGAAACCTACACGCTTAAACTTATTGATAATAATAAAGAGGTTATTGATGAGATAACTATACCAAATAAACCTCATATAAACAAATTAGAAGATGATATCATCCAAGTTGTAATCAGCTATGGTAGTCCTTTCTACATAACGTATTTTTACGATACAAAGAATAGCCTGCTTTCACAAGCATATGATACGCCTGTACTGGTTGATAAAGGGAAGATTGTGTTTATGGAAGGTGATAAATTAATTGTCACGGATATATTTGATAGGGAGGCATACTATAAGCAGATTGAGCGAGCGTTTTCAGAAACAGTGCCTCCTTCTTCGGCAATCATAAGTGCAAGGTTTATTAACTCAGATGAGTTACAGGTTGATTATTATGTGGGGAAAGATTTTATGGAAAAGTCAGAGATTATTGACTTGGTGGAGATTGAATGAGAATGGAGCATTTTTATTATGAAGGGTTACCCTATGAAGCTGGATTTTTAATTGTAAAATTGTGCTTTTTATGGTAAAATGACTATCTAGGTTATCGTCATTTCTTAAGAGGTTTATCACCTCTGTCCATGGCGTGCTATGCTATTTAATTGATGAGGAGAAGCTTTTATGATCGTAGGTTGTGTAAAAGAAATTAAAAAATATGAATTTCGTGTTGGGCTTACGCCTGAAAATGTAAAAAGTTATGTTGATGCTGGACATGTTGTGTTGATTGAAAAGTCAGCAGGTAACGGTTCTGGATTTACGGATGATCAGTATACGGCTAACGGTGCTGAGCTTTGTGATACACCTGCTGAAGTGTATAAACGTTCAGAGATGATTGTTAAAGTGAAAGAACCGCTTGAGTCGGAATATGAGCTTATCAGAGAAGGGCAAATTCTGTTTACGTATTTGCATCTTGCTGCAGATAAACAACTTACAGATGTACTCCTTAAGTCAGGTGCAATCGGTGTTGCGTATGAGACAATCAGAGATGTAAATGGTGGCATTCCACTGCTTAAACCGATGAGTGAGATTGCTGGACGACTAAGTATCCAAGAGGGTGCAAAATATTTAGAAAAACCTTTTGGTGGACGTGGCGTGTTGCTTGCGGGTGTTCCAGGTGTTCCACGTGCAAAAGTTGCAGTATTGGGTGGTGGTGTAGTTGGTATTAATGCCTGCCGTATTGCAGTCGGAATTGGTGCAGATGTTACAGTTGTTGATAATAGCCTTGACCGTCTTACTTATCTAGATGATATTTTTGGAAATAGTATTCAAACGATTTACAGTACGGATTCTGCTATTGAGCGTCTTTGCGAAAATGCGGATCTTGTAATTGGTGCAGTTTTGATTCCTGGAGGTGCAGCACCAAAGCTTATCCGTCGCGAGTATCTTTCAAAAATGAAACCTGGAAGTGTTATTGTTGATATCGCAGTTGATCAAGGTGGATGTTGTGAAACGACACATCCAACGTATCATGATGATCCTACGTTTGTGGTAGATGGAGTTGTGCATTACTGTGTAGCAAATATGCCAGGTGCAGTGCCAAGAACTTCAACAATCGCTCTTACCAATGCGACCCTACGTTACGGTCTTGCAATTGCATCTCACGGTCTGCAAGGTGCTTGCGAAAAGCTACCAGGCATATTGCCAGGTGTTAACACATATAAAGGAAAACTGACTTGCCCTGAAGTGGCAGAAGCATTCAATATGGAATGTGAAAAGGTAGTATTTTAATAGTCATTAGATTGATTAATGAAAAAGATTGAAGTGCCTATCAAACCTATAGAGTTTGATAGGCACTTAGTGAATATTCAATCACTCACAATCCAAGTTTTTCCGTCCTCCATCGTGTACTTCTATAGGCGAGATTAACCATTCCTTTGCTTTTTCGAAATCATTTATAAAAGAAACTAAGAAGTTTGGTTTACCCAATGCCTTCTTTATTTCTTTTGCTTTTTGTCTGCTTACACCAATGAAGACGACTTTTCTAAATTGTTTTGAGCCATATAATAGCTTTTCTGTAATACTTTGAATTAATGTATCGGTAATAAAAGTTTCCTCCAAATTGACTGCCATTACAGATGGCATAGATGGTCGCTTGAATTGCTGAAAGTCTAGCTCTAGCTTTTCTAATGCAAGATTTGTATATCCATAAATTCCATCGAGATGTTCAATCCATATTTCCCCGTTATTAAAAAAGATGCAAAACGATTGCTTCATTACACCAGGTAATTCTTCTCCATTCATATGTAGGGTCTCCTTATACTATATATCAATTAGATATATCTATACGATACATAATGACAGATTCATATGATTTGTCAAGAGGATTAAACAAAAAAGAGAGCCACCCCATTAACGTAATTCAAAAGAATTGAAGTTATAGAGTAGCTCTCTTTTTTGTAGAAAAGTATTTAAAAGTTTGCATTGCAAATGCGCTCTAAAATACGAAAATCTCTACTATTTATTTAGCCTTAATTTGCTTATGCATATCTTGTAATGAAACAACTTCTCCATTACCTTGTTTGTTAACATAGGCAATACCATCAGCAGTTGCTCTTGCAGCCGCAATCGTAGTCATATAAGGAATCTTTGCTTTGATAGCAGCTTTACGTAAGTAGCTATCGTCATGAATGCTGTCTTTTCCAACTGGAGTATTGATAATTAAATCAATGTCGCCATTTGTAATCATATCTGAGATATTTGGACGGCCTTCATATAATTTGTTTACTTTTGTAGCAGCAATACCAGAACTATTGATTAATTCATATGTGTTGCCAGTTGCAAGAATCTTAAAGCCAGCTTCTGCAAATTTAGTAGCAATTTCAACAACCTCAGCTTTGTCTTTGCGGTTTACAGAGATAAGAACAGTTCCGCCAAGTGGAAGCTTAGATTGCGTAGCTTCTTGTGCTTTATAGAATGCTTCACCATCAGAAACAGATAAGCCAAGAACTTCTCCTGTAGAACGCATTTCTGGTCCTAGGATAGGGTCAACTTCTGGGAACATGTTGAATGGGAATACAGATTCCTTAACTCCATAGAATGGAATGTCTTGTTCTTTAAGTGTTGCCACTGGTGATGGACGACCAGTTATATCAGCAGTAACAATATCAGTAGCTAAAGGTACCATACGAATGTTGCAAACTTTAGATACTAGTGGAACAGTACGAGAAGCTCTTGGGTTTGCTTCTAAAACGTAAACTGTACCATCTTCAATTGCGTATTGCATATTCATTAAACCTTTAACATGCATTTCTTCTGCAATTTTTCTAGTGTATTCTTTAATTGTCTTAACGTTTTCTTCTGTAATATGTTTAGAAGGAATGATACATGCGGAGTCACCAGAGTGAACACCAGCAAGCTCAATGTGTTCCATAACAGCTGGAACAAATGCATGAGTACCATCACTGATCGCATCTGCTTCACATTCTAAAGCATGATTTAAGAAACGGTCAATAAGGATTGGGCGATCTGGAGTTACACCAACAGCCGCAGCCATGTAGCTTTCTAAGCTAGTGTCATCATATACAACTTCCATACCACGTCCACCTAATACATAAGAAGGACGAACCATTACTGGATAACCGATTCTATGAGCGATTTCAAGAGCTTCCTCTACATTTACAGCCATTCCTGATTCAGGCATTGGAATCTCTAATTTTTCCATCATTGCACGGAATAAATCACGGTCTTCTGCAAGGTCGATAACAGAAGGAGAAGTACCAAGAATCTTCACGCCATTTTTCTCTAAGTCAGCAGCTAGGTTAAGAGGTGTTTGACCACCGAATTGAGCAATAACACCAACTGGATTTTCCTTTTTGTAGATGCTTAATACATCTTCTAAAGTAAGAGGTTCAAAGTATAATTTATCAGACGTATCGTAGTCAGTTGATACCGTCTCTGGATTACAGTTTACAATAATTGTTTCAAAACCTAATTCTTTTAAAGCAAGTGAAGCATGAACGCAACAGTAGTCAAATTCGATACCTTGACCGATACGGTTTGGTCCGCCACCAAGAATCATAACTTTAGGTTTTTCGGTGTTTACTGGATTTTTATCTGGAGCATTGTAAGTAGAGTAGTAGTAAGCTTTATCTTCTGTTCCACTTACATGAACGCTTTCCCAGTTTTCTTCAACGCCAATAGCGATACGACGTTCACGGATATCTGCTTCTGGAATATCTAAAACTTGACTTAAATATTTATCAGAGAAACCATCTTTTTTAGCAGTAGTTAATGCTTCGTCAGAAGGCATTTGTCCACGGTTTGCTGCTAAAGCTTCTTCTTCCTCAACTAATTCTTTCATTTGTTCGATAAAGTAAGCTTTTACTTTTGTGATATCATGGATTTCTGCAACAGTAGCACCTTTACGAAGTGCTTCATACATAATAAAATGACGTTCACTAGAAGCAGTAATTAACATTTGTAATAGCTCTTCTTTTGTTTTTGAGCCAAAGTCTTTGGCGTTTCCTAAACCATAACGACCAGTTTCCAAACTACGGATAGCTTTTTGGAACGCTTCTTTATAGTTTTTACCAATACTCATAACTTCACCAACGGCACGCATTTGAGTACCTAATTTGTCTTCAACACCTTTGAATTTTTCAAAAGCCCAACGAGCAAATTTGATAACAACATAATCACCGTCTGGTTTGTATTTATCAAGAGTACCATATTTTCCGCAAGGAATATCTTTCAAAGTAAGACCGGTAGCCAACATCGCACTTACTAATGCGATTGGGAAACCTGTTGCTTTGGAAGCAAGTGCAGAAGAACGAGAAGTTCTTGGGTTAATTTCAATAACGATAATTCTGTCAGACACTGGGTCATGAGCGAATTGAACGTTAGTACCACCGATAACTTCAACAGATTCAACAATCTTATATGCTTGTTCTTGAAGACGTCTTTGACAATCTTCAGAAATAGTTAACATTGGTGCAGAACAGAAAGAGTCACCAGTATGCACGCCGAGTGGATCAACGTTTTCAATAAAGCATACAGTAATCATATTGTTTTCAGAGTCACGAACGATTTCTAACTCTAATTCTTCCCATCCAAGAATAGATTCTTCAACAAGAACCTGTCCAACAAGACTGGCTTGTAGACCTCTGGCGCAAACAGTCTTTAATTCGTCCTTATTATAAACAAGACCGCCACCAGCACCGCCCATTGTATAAGCAGGGCGAAGTACAACTGGATAACCAAGTTTGTCAGCGATACCAAGTGCTTCTTCTACACTGTAAGCAACTTCACTTTGAGCCATCTCAATACCAAGCTCATCCATTGCCTTTTTGAATTCAACACGGTCTTCACCACGTTCAATAGCGTCAACTTGTACACCAATAACTTTTACATTATATTTATCTAAAACGCCTGCTTTTGCTAATTCAGAACAAAGGTTTAATCCTGATTGTCCACCTAAGTTAGGTAAAAGAGCGTCAGGTCTTTCTTTAGCAATGATTTGTTCTAAGCGTTCTACATTCAATGGTTCAATATAAGTAACGTCAGCGGTTTCTGGATCTGTCATGATTGTAGCTGGATTTGAATTTACCAATACAATTTCGTAGCCCAAGTTGCGGAGTGCTTTGCAGGCTTGAGTTCCAGAGTAGTCAAACTCACAAGCTTGTCCGATAATAATTGGACCAGAACCAATAATGAGTACTTTATGGATATCTGTTCTTTGTGGCATAGTATTCCTCCTGAGTATATATATACTTTTTTTTCACTATTTAAAAGTATACCATAAGATTAGAAAAAAGAAAGAAAAATTATTCGAAAAAATGTATTTTTTATTCACTATATAAAGTGAACGGCTTATTTGACGTTTTTATAGTCGTTCCAACAGGGCCATTCCTTATTTAATTTAATTGCATCTTTGATTCCGCGATAATAACTAACCTTCTGGTGAATGTGTGCAAGATTGGATTCCATTTCCTGCATCTGGCGTATAATGTCTTGTTCATGCTCTGTTACAAGCAGTAATATTTCATCAATGTATTCCGAGATATTTTCTTCATATAGAAAGAAGTTTTGAATTTGCGCAAGTGGAAGACCAGTTTGCTTAAAGCATTGAATGCCAACTAAGCGACTAATGTGGCAGTCAGTATAGATTCGCTGGCCATTAGGAGTACGCTCTACGAGTGGTAGTAGACCTAAATCTTCATAGTAGCGAAGAGTAGAAGCGGTAATATTGAATTTTTGACAGACTTCTCTAATACTGTATGTTCCCATGAAATAATTTCCTTTCTGAAATAAATATTCTAAAACTCAAAAATATATCTTTACTTCAAGCTTACTTGAAGTGATATGATTTGTAAAGAAGATAAAATGCAAAGTGTAGGTTGCTGTTCAAATACCAAGCCTTGCGCGTTGTTGCAAGGCTATGGGTTAATAATGTGGAATAACAATCAGCTTAGAGAAGGAGCAATTCATATGAATTATCGTAATGTAGGAAAATCAGGGTTAAAAGTTAGTGAAATTGGAGTAGGTAGCTGGATGACCGACTTAAACGGATCAGAAAAAGCACAAGTAGCAGAGCAGACAATTCGTCTAGCATATGAGAAAGGCGTTAATTTCTTCGATTGTGCAGATGCATACAGTGGTGGAGATGCAGAGCGTTTTTTAGGCAGAGTACTAAAGGATTACCGCAGAAGTTCCCTTGTTGTAGCAAGTAAAGTATTTTTCCCAATGGGGCCAGGAGCGAATGAATGGGGTTTGTCTCGTAAACACATTTTTGAGAATATTGATCGCTCCCTTAGTAATATGAACATGGATTATCTGGATATGTATTTTTGTCAGAGATTTGACCCTACAACGCCAATGGAAGAAACATTGCGCGCGTTAAGTGATTTGGTTGCACAAGGAAAGATTCTTTACTATGGAGTGAGCGAAGAGTGGGGAGCAGCTAGACTTGAGGAAGCACAACGTATCATTGAGCAATACCGCCTATATCCAATAACAGTATTGCAACCACAATACAACATGGTAGACCGTTATATTGAGCATGAAATTGTAGGTGTCTGTGAGAAATACGGAATTGGTATTACGCCATTCTCACCACTAGCACAAGGACTATTAACTGGTAAATATAAAAAAGATCAGCCATATCCACAAGGCTCAAGAGCAACGCATCAGGCGGATAAGCAGATAAATAACCTACTGACAGATGAAAATCTTGCAAAGGTAGAGAAATTAAGTCAGATAGCAGAACAACTTGGTACAAATATGTCGGTACTTGCACTGGCTTGGGTTTTAAGAAAACCGATTGTAAGCAGTGTTATCATGGGAGCGAGCAAGCCAGAGCAATTAGAGAATAATATTGCAGCAAGTGAGTTGGTAATTCCTACAGATGTTTTGAATGAGATAGAAACAATTCTAGGGTTTACTAGATTTGAGCGTCATGTTGGTTAATTATTTAGAATAAATCCTCTAGTTTTAAATAAAAAAGTTCATTTTCCCAATGTGTTTCTTCATCAAAATTGCGGTATTCATTCTCTATAGGACGCATCTCGTATTCGTCACGTAGTCTTTTCTGGGATTGTGTCTTATATCCACAACGAATACCTCTTGAAAAACGTTCGAGACAGGTGCTGCGAAGATAATCCAAATCTCCAAAGCACACTGTTTCGAATTGTTCTTTCATAAATGTTAGCAATTCATCATCAGTTAGTTCATCTAAAGCTTCGTTTTTGAACAGAAAGAAAATCTCTTGCAGTTCAGAAATAGTATTTACATAATTGTCTTGATTGATATATGCCGAGTCGCAAAATGCAAATATGATCTCAGGAAGAACACTATTCCCAAGCTCCACACGACGATTCTCCTTCAAAGAGGTTTGTTTGGTTTCCATTAGAGCATTGGCATCCTCTGGAGTTAAAGTTAAGCCAAACTGCTCTGTTTTTTGATTGCAGGAGAGAACTCGTTCTAATTCTAGTCTTTTTTGTTCTTGTAACATTAGTTCAAAATAATCATCCATATAAATCGCCTCCTAAAATAGCATTAATACAGTTGTTCCTAGCAGCATTTATTAGTTCTGTAGCAATGTTTGGTATTGCTTGCGTTAGATATAGAAGTAAATCTTTTCGGTTATTCAGTTTCTGGTCAATAAATGTTGCCAGTGCAGTAGTAAGTAAATCTAGGAATACGTCACGTTCTGTCTGTAGAATGGATTGTTGTAGCTTTTCACAATCTATTGTATGGAATTGAACCGTGGGAGTATTCATTTTAAGCAAAAGGTTTACAAGAATATTTTTTAATAGGATTTCTGTCGTGTTTATTATAAGCTCGGAATAATCAGGATGATATTGCGATAGAACTCTTTGAATATACTCCTTAGGAAAAGAGGATAGCAGTAGTTGCTCCAATTCAATACATTTTAAATATTCGTATATCAAATCAATTCCATTCAAATGTTGCAGATTTGTTAGAATGGGATAGTCTATTAGAATAATATGATTCTGTGGAGCAAACTTTGGATCATACCATGTAAAAAAGCTCGGCAGACCGGCTATCAGAGTCTCCTCGTAAGCCTCATTACCATACCCGTTAAAGTTAAGCATAATGTGATTGTATAAGGTATGAGCTTGCTTTATTTTGCTGACAACAAGAGCGTATCCTTGTTCATAAGCCTGTTCGGCAGAATAGGAGGAAGTCTCCATTAAAGCAGTTGTTTCGGTCGTGGAGTCATTTTCATGAATGCAATAGAGTATTGCCTCCATAAGTTGTTGTGCCGTCTCATAGCTGACAGAAGTACTTTCCTTGCAAGTATACTTTTCTGATAATGTTTTTAGTAAGGGAAACAAGTCTTGTGGTTGAAAATCCATAGAAATGACCGTGCCTTTCTTTGAGAATAATATGTCTGCAAATGTTGATATACAGGCATAAATTCGTTTGTAGTACGATAAAGTTACCACAGTATAGATTGCAAAACAAGACTGGAAATATTTTGGATTTTGTGTTATACTAGAAGTAGAAAAAGAGAGATGATATTATTTTTTTAACATAAAAAACCCCCCTCACGATTAACGTGGGGGAGTGTAAAACAGTATGATGATTTCGGAAGGGCGGCATGACTTTGGTCATGCCGTTTCCCGTTGTATCAGTTTAGACAGAGGGATAACACACTGTCAACTTTTAATAAAAGGCTGACATTCAGGACAATAGTACACCACACCACCGAGATATGCTTCTTTTTCAATTAGACAGCCACAACGGAAACATGGCTTACCCAGCGTCTTTTTACTTACTTGTGTAATATATCCGCCAAAATACCCGAAAAGGTCTTTTTGGGTATCTAATCCACCAGATTGAATAACGGCAGGAAATACCTTTTTTATTGCATTGTACATGTTAATAAAATCAGATTCATTAAGAATTTTCATCTTACTTTTAGGGTTAACCTTTGCTTCCCATAAAATCTCATGAAGAATGGTATTGTCCAGTCCAGGAATACGGTTTTTTGTTGCTAAAAATGCTTTTGCCGAAAGGCTTCTAAGTTCAGTTTGTTTAATTAAGTTTAAAAAGAAATCCTGTGAAAATTCATCTGTTAGTATAGAGGGAAACCCTCCTTCTGTTGCCCAGCCATTTTCTCCGATTTTTATAAAAAACAATGCTCCACCGAGTGAACTAGTAAAAGATAAGTATGACTCATCGTTCAACATTAATAAAAGCTGATGTCTTTTGGGGGGCTTTGTATTTTTGGTGAAATATTGTGGAGTAAAATCAATACTTAGTGCCCTGTTCGAGATAAAAAGATATAGTCTTCCTCCAATAACCTCTGCTTTTTCTATTATCTGTCCGTTCAAAAGCGATTCATAACCCAATGCTACCGTGTTATTTGCGTCATGTGCGCAAAACATCTGACTTGGTTTCAATGCAAACCAAACGAAAGTGTGTGGGTTTTGATTGACAATAGCTCTTGTAATGGTTTTTCCTACTACTGCATTCTGTAGTTGGTTTGATATAATTTGTTTTTCAGCCAGATTCATTTTTTACGTCCTCCGTTTTGGCTTTTATAATATTCCAATGCTTCTTTCACATTGATACTATCAATTGTCATGCCTGAAATGTCACAGTTTTCGATTTTACAATCTTGAAAGCTTCCATTAATAAACGAGCTTCCCAAAAGTGATGTGTATCGAAAATCACTATTATCCATTGAACTGTCATAAAACTTACTGTTTCCCAACCATGAGTCATAGATTAATGTATTACCGAAATCACAGTCATTGACAGTCCAATTCGTCATTTTCCCATCATACCAGTCCAGTCTGTCAGCTCCGAAAAATCGAAATGAAACACCATCCATTGAGCCATCAAGCAGAGCAAAACGGTAACGGCTGCTGTTATAGATTTCATCATGTGGTTTCAGTGTTTTGATATATCGGTCCCAGCGAGAATTGGTATAAAAAGTGAATCCATTATCATCTGCGAATTGCTTCTTTTTGCCTTCCCAATCGAAATGAAATTCCCCGTCGTCCGCGTCTTTGTTGGAAAAGTAGATATTCCAACATAATATATCAGGATATGTTTGTTTTAAAAGCTCAAAGAGGTAGACGTTGTTGTCTGGGTCGTCATAAGCAATACTGCGAATTAACATGGCTTCCATTCCGACACAAACCAGATTGACAGCACCCACGTTTCTGCCATCTTGCATGACTTTATAAAACCAACGGCAACTGGGCATATCAAATCCGTCAAAATCCCAATAATATAGCTTCTCCACACCCTCTTTGCTAGTATAACAAGACTTTATTATTTCGGTCAATTCCGGAATATCCTGTTTGGATAAAGGATGCAGCGATAGATTAATTCCTGTCATATCTACAATTGATTCTGGTGGCGTCTCTAAAGTAATTTCTTTCGCTGGTTCTGATAAAACCGTTTTCAAGGCAATTTTAAGTTCTTCAGATTCCGTGCTATGAGTAGTGTCCAAATATTTATATACGCTGTCTATATTCTGTTTGTCTTTTAACATATTGAGTAGTTGCCGTAAAACCGTTCCTAACGCATTAAGTTGTTCGGTTTCCCTTTTTGTTTCATCCAAATGATTTGTAAAAACTGCGATTATTTTTGAAAGTTCATCGGATGTAAAAATCTCTTGAATAGATGGTATTGACAGTCGTAATTTACGCAAAAGTACAATCTGCTTAATCTTCTGTATATTTTCATCATCATAATAGCGGTAATCATTTTCGCTCCGAGTGCTTTTTAAGATTCCAGCGTTTTCCCAATAATGTAGTGAGCGGTGCGAAATCCCAAATCTATTTGTAACATCACCAATTTTTATAAGCATAAAACACACTTCCTTTTCTGAATTATACTACAATCTTATAGTCTTACGTAGGGTAAGTGTCAAGAAAATAAAAGCATAAAAACCATAAACGTTTTGTGTGAACAGTAACCTATAAACTTCGAGTCAACTTGCCCGAAGTTGTGCAAAACAAAAAGCAGTATCCTAAAAATAGAATACTGCTTTTTTGTTATCAATACTGCTTAATAGATGTTGTAAGTTAGTTTTTAATTACTGTCTTATGGACATCCATTACTGTATTTTAAAATATCAATATTAAGCTTCAGAGATTGAACCTGTTGGGCAAGTACCAGCACAAGTACCGCAATCGATACAAGCGTCAGCATTGATTTCGTATTGAGTTGCTCCTTCAGAAATTGCGCCTACTGGACATTCTGCTTCACATGCTCCACAGCTTACACAAGCGTCACTAATTACATATGCCATAATAGTATCCTCCTTTAATTTTTGCTAGTTCAATTGTAATATAAACAAGCATATTTTACAAGTTAAATTTGTATATTGTATATAAAGTTTATGCTAGAATGTGAACCCATTATACATTCGCGTACACAGCAATACCACTTGTTTCAAGAATCGATTTTACTTCATTGACAAGGGCAAGAGATGGCTCAGATGTTTCTTTCAGTGAATACGTATAGCCAAGTTCTTCCCACTTATATTCGCCCATTTTGTGGAATGGAAGTAGTTCAATTCGAGATACATTTGGGTAGTCTTTTAGATGTTCGGCTAGTTTCGTGATAGCTTCAATATTATCCGATAAACCAGGAACTAGCACATAGCGTATCCATGTTTTAATGTTTTTCTCTCGTATATAGTCTAAAAATGCAAGCGTATTATCAAGTGCAACACCAGTAATCGTTTTGAACACTTCGGAATCATAATTTTTAATGTCTAATAAGACTACATCTGTATACTCTAAAACTTCTTTTACCGTATCATTAAAGATAAATCCAGAAGTATCAAGAGCAGTAGAGATATCGTTTTTCTTACATAATTGAAAAGCCTCTTTTACAAAATCCGCTTGAAGTAGTGGTTCACCACCAGTAAATGTAGTTCCACCACCAGAGAATTTCATGTAGGATTTGTATTTTACAATTTCACTAACAAGCTCTTCAGGAGTATATTCTTTCCCCTTTTTTGTATCCCATGTGTCGGGATTGTGACAGTATTGACAACGTAAAGGGCAACCTTGTAAAAAGGCAACAAAGCGGATACCTGGGCCGTCAACAGTACCACAAGTTTCAATGGAATGAATTTTACCAATCGTCATAGTGTGTCCTCCGTGTAAACAAAGGGGAAGGCTGCAACAATGTTACAGTACCTCCCCCTAGATTAATTTGTTATTAGCAATTACGCGAATTAGTTGTGTTCATGGAAAGTACGGCTAATTACGTCTAATTGTTGTTCTCTTGTTAACTTGATGAAGTTAACAGCGTATCCTGATACACGAACTGTTAATTGAGGATATTTTTCTGGATGATCCATAGCGTCAATTAAAGTTTCTCTATCAAATACGTTAACGTTGATATGGTGTCCTCCATCATGGAAGTAACCATCAAGTAAGCTTGATAAGTGGTTTTCACGAGTATCTTCATCTTTACCAAGTGCATTTGGTACGATTGAGAATGTGTATGAAATACCATCTTGTGAATCTTTGTATGGTAATTTAGCAACAGAAGCCATAGATGCGATTGCACCGTTTGTATCTCTTCCGTGCATTGGGTTAGCACCAGGAGCTAAAGGAACGCCAGCTTTACGTCCGTCTGGAGTACTTCCTGTTTTCTTACCATAAACAACGTTTGAAGTGATAGTAAGGATAGAAAGTGTTGGAACAGCTTTTCTGTAAGTTTTTTGCTTACGGATTTTGCTCATAAATAATTCTACCATTTCAACTGCGATACTGTCAACTCTGTCATCGTTGTTACCGTATTTAGGGAAATCTCCTTCAACTTCGTAATCAACTACTAAACCAGATTCATCTCTGATTGCTTTAACTTTTGCGTATTTGATTGCTGATAATGAGTCAGCTACTACAGAAAGACCAGCGATACCACAAGCTTCTGTTCTTAGGATTTCAAGATCATGAAGAGCCATTTGGAATCTTTCGTAGTTATATTTATCATGCATGTAGTGAATTACGTTTAATGTATTGATGTATAATTCAGCTAACCATTCAAGAATTTGATCATATTTAACCATTACTTCATCGTAGTTTAAGTATTCAGAAGTGATTGGAGCGAATAATGGAGCGATTTGTTCTCCAAGTTTTTCATCTTTACCACCGTTGATTGCGTATAATAATGCTTTTGCAAGGTTTGCTCTAGCACCAAAGAATTGCATTTGTTTACCAATTCTCATTGCAGATACACAACAAGCGATTCCGTAGTCATCTCCCCAATAAGTTCTCATTAAATCATCGTTTTCATATTGGATAGAACTTGTAGTGATAGAAATCTTAGCACAGAACTTCTTGAATCCTTCTGGAAGAGAAGTTGACCAAAGAACTGTTAAGTTTGGTTCTGGAGCTGGTCCTAAGTTAACTAATGTGTGAAGTACACGGAAGCTGTTCTTAGTTACTAATGTTCTACCATCTGTACCCATACCACCGATTGATTCAGTAACCCAAGTTGGATCTCCTGAGAATAAATCGTTGTAAGCAGGTGTACGTAAGAAACGAATCATACGTAATTTCATTACAAAGTGATCCATGATTTCTTGTGCTTCTTCTTCTGTTAATGTACCGTTTTGGATATCTCTTTCTACATAGATATCTAAGAATGTAGATACACGACCAAGTGACATTGCGGCACCATCTTGTTCTTTAACAGCTGCTAAGTAACCGAAGTAAGTCCATTGAGTAGCTTCTACAGCGTTCTTAGCTGGTTGAGATAAATCAAAACCATAGCTTTCACCCATAGTAACTAATAATTTTAAAGCTTTGATTTGCTCAGAGATTTCTTCACGAAGTCTGATGTCTGGAGATTCAAGACAGTTGATTTCAAGACGTTTCTTTTGTTCTAACTTTTCTTGAATTAATCTGTCAACACCGTATAGAGCAACTCTTCTGTAGTCACCGATAATACGTCCACGTCCGTAAGCATCTGGAAGACCAGTAATGATTGCAGAGTGTCTAGCTTTTTTCATATCTTCTGTATAAGCATCGAATACACCGTCATTGTGTGTTTTACGGTTGCCAGTGTAGATGTTTTCTGTTTGTTTGTTTAATTCGTATCCAAAAGAGCTAAGAGCTGTTTTAACCATACGAATACCACCGTTAGGGAAGATACCTCTCTTAAGTGGTTTGTCAGTTTGGAAACCAACGATTACTTCTTTATCTTTATCAACATAACCAGCACCAAAAGCTGTGATAGAAGAAGGAATTGTAGTTTCAGCATCTAAGATACCTTTTTTTGTTTCTTCAGCCATAAGGTTTTTAACTTCGTCAAAAAGCTCAGTAGTTTTTTGAGTAGTACCTGCTAAGAAAGTGTCATCACCTTCATAAGGTGTGTAGTTTGCTTGAATAAATCCGCGGACATCAATTTCTTTTGTCCAGTCACCAGTTACAAAGCCGTCCCATTGTGGTTTACACATGATAATAATCCTCCTGTTTAAAACAATAAATAAATGATTTGTTAGGCAAATTTATACAACTATTCAGTTACTTGATAGTCAGTTTGGCTATGAATGTCTCAGCGAATGAACCGAATAGATTGTGTTCTTTGTTTCTGTCTGTATTATAAATGAATACTGTATACACGTCAAGTGGTTTGTTAAATATTTATCGATATTGTTTGTTTTTTTTGATGTACATAAAAATAGCTTAAAAGTAAGTAGAAGGCGACAAATTTTCTGATACAGCATAGCTTGCGTTGCTGTGAACGTTTTTGTGAACAGTAACTAGCTTGACTTTGGAACTATGATGGAATATAATAAAGGGGATTTGTTAATAATGTAGAAAATAAAGTTTTTGGAGCATGCAGATTTAGTATGCTAGTTAAAGCAAATTTTATTCGTAATCAAGGAGGTCAATATTATGGCTAAAGTAACTAAGGATATGATTATCGCAGATATTATCGCATTAGATCAAGGAACAGTTTCTGTATTATTAAATGCAGGTATGCACTGTATCGGTTGTCCATCTGCTCAAGGTGAATCAATCGGAGAAGCAGCTATGGTTCATGGTTTAGATGGAGATGCGCTAGTTGCAGATCTTAACGCTTATTTAGAAAGCAAATAATAAGTAGGTTTAAGTAGAAAAAAGGCTATCACAAAGATAAAATACGATTCTTTGTGATAGCCTTTTTTGGTTGTTGAACGCTATGTTATTGTAAATATATATTACATAACAGATAAGATCTGTATTGCATTCTCTTTTACAATCGGTTCGAAATGCTCTGCATAGTAATTAGCAGTTGCATAGGTTGTTTTTTCTGACTTACCATACTCTGTTAGGATATTGCATACTTTATTAAACTCTTCTGGAGAGTGTTCTGACTTTGTAATTAATAGATAGTAACGTGAGTTAGATGGATTCTTATATAAGGTGTTTTGACCTTTGTACATAGAAACAAGGATTCCAGATACGGATATAACAGTGTCAAGGCAGTCAAAAGAGAATACCTTGGTCATATTCGTAGTAATTGTAACGGAACTTTGAACATTGGAAGTTTCCGTAGTTTCTGAAGCTGTTTCTTCTGTATGTGACTTGATTGCTTTTGGAAGAGGAATAAAGTCTTCCGTATCTTTATCATCATCTTTCAATGTGTCATCAAGCAATTGGTTTAATTGATCAAAACAATTAATAATCTCATCTGCATAAGGGGCATCGTCTAAGTCTATATCATCGGAACTGTCATCTGTATCGGCAGTAAACTTAGAGAACCTAGTATCAAGTTCGTCGGGATCTTCCACTTTAGTAATAACTAAGATGAGACATTCACTAGAGATTGGAATTGCTTCAATCATCAATGGAATATCATCTGCTTCAAATCCAAATTCGCAAGAAGCTTGTTGCATCATATCACGAAAAAGTTCTTTTGCTTTTTCGGTTCCGTATGCGAGCTCGCTAATTTTGAGTTCACGATCTATTAAGTCATCTTTATTCAAAGTACATCGAATCTGGCTGTCATTGATTTTTTCGATTTTCATAGAATCACATCCTTTTCTATGTTACTGAAAACTCAGATAGTTGTTAGGTGCCATAATAACTAGTTTAAATAGAGATATACTCATCTGTAAACAAAGTATAATTCATACATGCCATAAAGTCAATAACATAAAATGCATACGAAATGATTGGAAAAACTTCTATTTTGTACAATAGATAGCAGATGAAATAGTACAAAAACAGGAATAGTGTTTGTAAAATATAGCCAAAGAAATGAGAGAAAATTTGTATAAAAACAATATAAAATTACAATTGCATATTTGAATCGTAGTAGTTATAATAGGGAGTGAGATGTTATAATTTTACAAAGTATTTGTGATAACAAGGAAAGGAGAATATAAAATTAGTGTTTGCTAGAAAAATATCAAGTAATTAAAAAGCTAGGCACTGGGGGTACAAGCACTGTGTTTTTAGCAAAACATCGTTTTCTTCATTCACTTCGAGTAATTAAGTGTCGAAGTAAAAGCGATAGTATCAATCAACATTCTTTGAAAGAATCTATTATTTTAAGTCAATTACATCATAGTCGAATCCCTGCTATGTATGACATAGAGGAAGATGAACGCAATACTTATCTTATTATGGAGTACTGTGATGGCAAATCGTTAAAATCTTTAATACGAACTGGTGAGGTTATCTCAGAGGAGCGTATTCTTCAATTATCATTACAAATTTGTGAAGTAATTCAATATCTACACAATCAAAAAAATCCCATTCTTTATCTTGATTTAAAACCAGATAATATACTTGTTTCAGGCCAAGAAATTACACTAATCGACTATGGATCTGCAAGATACAAAAACGAAGATAAAGTGATAGAAGTTGTTGCAGGAACGATTGGATATGCAGCTCCAGAGCAATATACTGGGGGAGTTTTGAGTGAAAAGACAGATATATATGGAATCGGTATGGTTATGTATTCTATGGTAACTGGCGTTGTTTTTGTGAGCAAAGATTCCTATATTGAAAATGTAGATTTAAAAGGAAGATGTTCTAAGCAATTAAAGAAAATCATCAATCGATGTATTAAAGAAAATCCCAAATTACGATATCAAGGTATCGAACAAGTTATAACAGCATTAAGTAAGATACAAAAAAGAGGAAACAATAACTGTAAGGCGATAACATCTCTTACTATTGCAGTTGCAGGAGTTCAAACGAGAGTAGGGACTACCCATATAGCACTTGCTTTTAATAAGTATTTGAATCAATTCTCTGGAAGAAGTTTGTATATTGAGAATAATAGCAGTGGGCATAGTATAGCTCTTATTAATAGCAAAGGAAATTTTAATTTAGAGAATGGAATTTATGTATCAAAATATTTGCAGATTCTTCCTTGTGTGGTGGAACAGACAAGTGAATTTGCAAAAGAGTATGATACCGTAATTGTAGACTATGGAATCTTAACGGAGGAAAATAGACAGGAGTTTGCACAGGCGGACATATGCTTGCTTGTAATGACATCTAAGCCGTGGGAAATGTCTTCTCTAATGCAAGATAGGATACAAAGTATTGGCAAGCCAGTAGTGCTTCTTTTGAATCTTACATCGTTAAAAGAGTATGAGTATGTTCTTATGAATATACATGCCAGATTCGTTTATCGAATTCCCTATATATCAGATATTCTGCTTGATAGTTGCGATAAGTCAGTATGGGAATTGTTACATACAATGCTTATGGATTTGATGGAGATAGTTTGTCAGGAGTCAAATTAGTAAGAGGGAGGGAGAATGTTTGTAAGAAAAAATCAAAAGCAAAATAAAACTACCATCGCTATGATAGGGACACTATCTGGAGTCGGTGTTACATACGCAGCAATATCGTTTGCAACATATCTTACATATTACGGTAACTACCGTGTTGCACTAATAGAAGGAAATGAAAGTATGCATTTCTCCTATATAAGAAGGGCTGCCAGTATAAAGAGAACAACAAGTACTACGGAGCAGGCAGAGTACTTTCGTGTGGGAGGAATTGATTACTATCCAAGTTCTGGCGAAGAGCCTTGGTTACAGTTACAAGCAATGCCATACGATTATGTGCTTGTTGATTATGGTACATATGAAGAGGCAAGGAAAAATCAATATGCAAGATGTAATTATCGTTTTCTGATTGGAAGTCTGTGTGAGTGGAAAAGAGAAGGATATGAAGCTGTTCTTCAAAAGGAGGTTGTTGGAGTAAAGATGGATTTCTGTCTTGCAACGCTTGGTTTGAAGTACGATATGAAAGATTTTAATAAAGAGTTTGCTATAAAGCTATATGGAATTCCCTGCATCTATGATCCATTTGTTTTGGTAAAGGAAGTAATACAATTTTGGAGAAGTTTTTCTATCTAAATAAACACGCCAAATAAGATGAATTAGCAGGAAATGTATGCTGTTTGAGCATTAGAAATAGTTAGCATAGAGAGGAGTGGTTCATGTCTGTAATTAGAAAGGGTAGAAGAAGGATAGCGAAGAGAAAAGCTATCATAATTTGTGCTACATGTTTAGGTATAGGAAGTGTAGGGATTTTAGGAGGAAGTATCTTATATAAGAAAACAATTTCTAAAAACCAAGAGTCACGGAATATACCATATGTAGAGGAAATGATGCAGTTGGAAAATAATATGACTGATATGTTAGAAAGTAATAATGAATTAAGTACGGATTTTCCATATGAAATAGTAGAAAACGTAGCAGACGATTTACGAAAGCATGTCTATCATTTTATTGAGATAACAGATGCGCTATGTAGTGGAGATTATGTGGATGTTCGTATTCAATTTCCGAATGGTTCTGATTATATTGTTCTGTCAAAAAAACGTGTGTTGGCATGTTCTCGTTATGATGAAGTAGCGCAGACTGAGAATAGTCTTTGGCTAGAAGTATCAGAAGAAGAGATATTAATGTTATCAAGTGCTGCTGTAGATGCATATTTTAGCGGACAAGCAAACATCTATGCAATACAATATATATCACAGAATCAGAAAGAAGCAGTTGTCACTTATCCTGAAAATGATGTTGTTTCTGCATTAATTCAAGAAAATCCCAATGTAGTAAAGAATGCGATTGCTCATATGGAAAATCGTACAAGGGAACGAGTTACAATGCAAGTTAAAGAGTACGCAAGTCAAGGTGTAGGGGATGTTAATACTACACAAAATGTAAAGGAGGGAATAGGAAAACAGGAAGAGATGGATTACAGCTATATTGATACCAAGTATGTAGATTAGTAAAAAGTAACGGTATATGATAGGAATAGATATATCACACAACGCAACCTTTTTATCCTAAAGCACCTTAATGGATTAATGCCATATTCATATACCGTGAAATACAAACTATACATTATAGAGCTAAATAGTTACACTTTTGCTAGATTATATGATATACTATATCTGTTTAGCAGAACTAGAGTTTTGCTAAAACAACAAAATTAGTCTTAATGCGTATATAAGGTGTATTGCCTAATACAGATAGGAGTAATCATGAACACATATGATATTCGAGAGCAGATAAAAAGGGAGAACAGGAATAAACTCATTGGTGAAATTGGAGTAGTTCTGTTTTTGTTAGCAATTATATTCTCTATTATCTTCATAGGTAAGTTATCTAATCCATTTCATGTAATAGAGGGGAAAGAAGGATTAAATCTGGAGAAAGAATATGATGCGGGAGCTAGTTACGTAAAAGTAACAGATGCATCACTGGAGTTTACAGGGTATTATAAAGAAGATAAGAACGGAAAGATTCTTTACAATTGTTATGCCACTCTTATAGGAGAGGAACAGTTCTTTGTGTTTGTACCAGCGAGCCGATCAGGAGAAGATATTGATAGCCCAGAGGAGCTTCTAACAAACTATTCATTTACAGCCCACATGCATACAGATGCAGATTTGTTAAATATCGTGGCCGAAGATTATAAAATGACTACGGAGGAATGGATTGATACTGGAGTTATATCAACAATAGTTCTGGATGAAGCCAATTCTGATATGACAAGAATGTATATAATATGGGTGGCGCTTATCTGCGTTGTTTTACTATGTCTTGCTTATTGCATTGTTTCATATAATAACTTAAAGGATATATATAAACGAAAAGAAGTTATGGATCTTACCCGTTATGGTGAGGTTGATAACATATTAGATTGCATTAATGAGGAAGTTGATAGCAGTCTTGAATTTGACTCCATCAATATGAAGATAACGAAGAATTATTTGATTGCATTTATTAATGGTAAGATATATATAGGAAAGAGAACGTCAATATCAAAGGTAGAAGTAGTATCAAAAGTAAAGAAAGTATACGGAATTGTTAAGCTTGGTTATGAGGATTTTCTTCAGATTTATGAAGGGGATAAAAAGGTATTTGAGATACCAAGTTTTAGTGAAGTAGAGGTAGTAGAAGTACTTACTATTATGAATTCGGATTAGCTTAATAAATTATTAAGGAATAATGAGTATAAACGGCGAGAAAAACATAGAAATGACATAAAAATACTGCTATAATTGTAGATAACGTACGTAGGATGACGAGGTTCAAATTGGCATTGTTGTCGTAATTAAAGTATCGTAATAAATTATGGAGGAATACGCATGAAACAGAAGATTAGATTAGCGCTAATAAGTATAATCTTACTCTTGGGGATTGTCATTACAGCAGCGATTGTGGTATATAACAAATTTGCTCCGAGCAAAGAGGTTATGGACCTTTATGAATATTATAAGGCAACAGATAACGAAGAGGTTGTTCTTGTTTTGCAAAATAGCATATATGAGCAAAGAGGACAAATCATTGATGGACAAATCTATGTTGATTATGATACGGTAACGACATATTTTAATAAACGATTTTATTGGGATAATAATGAAAGTCTATTAGTATACACTACTCCTACTGAGATTATTAAAGCAGAAGTGGGAAGCAAAGACTATTATATAAACAAAAGTAAGAAATCCATGAACTATCCAATAGCTAAGATGGAGGATGGAGTAGTATACATTGCTCTTGATTATGTGAAAGAATTTTCGGATATAGAATATACATTATATGAGAATCCAAACAGAATTGTAGTTTCTTATATATGGGGAGAGGAATTCCTATATGCGGATATAAAAGAAGCAACACAGCTTCGGAATGAACCAACAGCTAAGAGCCCTATATTGAAGCAATTGAAAAAGGGCGACCATGTAGAGCTTATTGTTGATGATGGTGAGATTGATGGAAAATTCACTAGAGTTATGACAGAGGATGGCATCATTGGATATGTTAAGAATTCAATGGCAAAGAATGCCTACTATGAAGTTATAGAAAGTGATTTTAAAGCCCCAGAGTATACAAGCATATTAAAGGATTATAAAGTGAACTTAACATTTCATCAAGTTACAAACCAAACAGCAAATGGTTACGTGCTAGAGTTACTTGGCAATACAAAAGGAGTAACGACAATATCACCAACATGGTTCAAGGTATCAAGTGTAGAAGGTGATGTGGAGTCCTTAGCAAGTGAAACATATGTAGGACGTGCACATAACTATGGTGTCGAAGTTTGGGCATTGGTCGATGATTTTACAAACGGTATTGATATGAAAGAATTGTTAGCCTATACGAGCAGAAGAGAGAAGTTATCGAATGAGTTAATTGCGTTGGCGATTAAATATAACCTAGATGGTTTAAATTTGGATTTTGAGAAAATTCCACAGGCAGCAGGTGCAGACTTCATTCAATTCCTACGTGAAATGTCTGTAAAATGCCGTAATAATAGTATAATTTTATCGGTAGATAATTATGTTCCAAGTGCGTATACTTCTTATTATGATAGAGCAGAACAGGGTGTACTTGTGGATTATGTAGTGACTATGGCATATGATGAACATATCAGTAGTTCGGACGGAAGTGGTTCTGTAGCTTCCATCGGTTTTGTGGAAGATGCCGTTACGAATGTCGTTAAGGAAGTTCCAGCCGAGAAAAACATAATTGCAATCCCTTTCTATACTAGATTATGGGAAGAGACAGCAGAGGGCGTAACAGCGAAAGCATACTCGATGCAACAAGCACAAAACATTCTAGACCAGAATCAAGCGGAAGCTACTTGGGATGATGAGACAAAACAATACTATGCGGAATATGAAAGTGGCGGAAAAACATATAAGATATGGTTAGAAGAGGAAGAGTCCTTAGAGGAAAAGCTTAAAGTTATTATGAACAACGACGTTGCAGGTATTGCAAGTTGGAAGCTTGGACTTGAGAAGAGCAGTGTTTGGAGCACGATTTTAAAGTATGTTAATTAAGTTCGTTTGTTAGTCGGTAAGAACGAGGATTTGAATTGATCTTGTCGTTCTGATATGAGATATAAATTCCCATGCAAGATTTTCATTTTTGAATCTGAAATTTTGCATGGGATTTTTTTGTTCATAATCGTAACTTGAAAGACGCAGTTTGGGCGAGTTACATGGTTTGGATGTATGATACTATTAAGAATGAAAGAGCAGGAGGAATACGGTATGCATTTTATTAGTGAGAATAATCGTTTGGTTTGCATTAATCAAACAGAGAGAATGTGGATTGAACCTTGGGGTGAAAATTCTCTACGTGTACGTGTGACAAGAGAAGCAAATATGGATCAGAATGATTGGGCATTAACAGAAGAACCAATTGCTTGTAATGCAGAGATTTGCATTGAAAAGGTTGACATCGTTGAGCCTTGGTATAAAGGTGAAGAGAGAGCAAAACACACGCAACAATTTGATGTTGCAAGCATTCGTAACGGTAAAATTATGGCTAATATTAATCATGAAGGTTGGTTGTCTTTCTATGATGAGAAAGGTAATGTACTTTTAGAAGAATATTGGAGAAACCGTTATCGTATTGACCGTTATTGTGTACCTTACTGTGTTGATGCTAGAGAATTGAAAGCAATACCTGGTGGAAGTGATTATCATGCCGTTCTTCGTTTTGAAGCATATGAGGATGAAAAAATCTTTGGTATGGGACAATACCAAGAAGGCAATTTAGATAAAAAAGGTTCGGTTTTAGACCTTTGCCAAAGAAACACACAAGCAAGTGTACCTTTCATGGTTTCCAGCAGAGGCTACGGAATGTTATGGAATAACCCTGCAATTGGAACAGCTACATTTGGTACGAATAAAACAGAATGGTTTGCAAAGAGCACGAAAAAGATTGATTATTTCATAACTGTTGGTGATACACCAGCACAAATTATTGAACAATATTCAGCAGTTACAGGTCGTGTACCAATGATGCCTGAGTATGGTATGGGATTTTGGCAATGTAAACTACGTTACCGTTCACAAGAGGAATTACTAAGTGTAGTTCGTGAACACAAACGTAGAGGTCTTCCAATGGATGTAATCGTTGCAGACTTCTTCCACTGGACAACACAAGGTGACTTTAAATTTGATCCGAAATACTGGCCAGATGTAGAAGCGATGACAAAAGAATTAAAATCATATGGAGTAGAATTAATGGCGTCTGTATGGCCTACAGTAGATTCAAGAAGTGAGAATTTCGCTAAGATGAATCAAGATGGTTTACTAGTTACTTGTGATCGTGGAGTTAACATTCATATGAACTGGATGGGTGAAACCGTATTCTTTGATGCAACAAACCCAGAATCACGCAAATATGTATGGGAAAGATGTAAAGAAAACTATTATGATAAGGGCGTTAATCTATTCTGGTTAGATGAAGCAGAACCTGAATTTGGACCTTATGATTATGATATCTATCGTTACCACCAAGGAAGTGCGTTACAATGCAGTAACATCTATCCTGCTATGTATGCAAAAGGTTTCTATGATGGAATGGTAGCAGAAGGAAACACAGAGCTTGTAAACTTAGTTCGTTGTGCATGGGCAGGTAGCCAAAAGTATGGTGCACTTATCTGGTCTGGTGATGTTCATTCTTCCTTCCGTGCAATGAGAGAACAATTACAAGCGGGTCTTAATATTGCGATGGCAGGTATTCCATGGTGGACAACAGATATCGGTGGATTCCTAGGTGGCGATATTACAGATGAGAAATTCCATGAATTATTAGTTCGTTGGTTTGCTTGGGGCGTATTCTGTCCAGTATTCCGTCTTCATGGAGAACGTCCACCATTCTATGAATTAGAAGAAGAATTCGTTGGTGGTGTTCGTCAATTCTCTTCAGGACAAGACAATGAAGTTTGGTCATTTGGTGAAGAGAACTATGAAATCTTAAAAGGTTTCTTATTCATGAGAGAACGTCTTCGTCCATACATTCGTGAATGCATGAAACGAGCTCATGAAGTGGGAAGTCCAGTTATGCGTCCAATGTTCTATGAATTCTCAGAAGATAAGACTTGTTGGGAATTGAAAGACCAATATATGTTTGGACCAGATATCTTGGTAGCTCCAATTATGGAAGAAAACGTGACAAAACGTTCTGTATACCTTCCAGCAGGGCTTTCATGGACAGATGCTAAGACAAGTAAAGTATATGAAGGTGGTCAATGGATTGAAGTGGATGCTCCAATTGATACGATTCCATTGTTTGTTAGGGAAGGAAAATCTTATCCGATTTATGAGTAGGAAGGGTAAGAAGTAATTTAGAATAAAAATAAATAGCAGATAGATTATAAGGCATTAGAGCGGAGACGTTCTAGTGCCTTTTTTGCGAATAGTTCGAATCCCTATATCATAAGATGTAAAAAGAACATATCGCTAGGATAAGACAAGACTATGAATAAGAAAAAAATTATTACGATATTGGCAAGTGCATTATTAATAATTGGGCTTTCAACGGCTGTTGGTATCAAAACATATAATGTATTCAATGAAAGTGACAAGAACCCAGAACCACTCATCCCTAAATGCACTGTAATTATTGACGCAGGTCATGGTGGTTTTGACCCAGGTAAGATAGGTGTAAATAATGCAAAAGAAAAAGACATTAATTTATTGATTGCTTTAAAGTTAGAAAAGCTATTAGAGCAAAATGATATTACCGTTATAATGACAAGGGAGACGGATGAGGGCTTATATCAAGCGTCGGATTCAAATAAGAAAAATGCGGATTTAAAGAAAAGGGTAGAAATTATTAATTCCAGTGATGCTGTTATCGCAGTAAGTATTCACCAAAATTCTTTTTCAGAGGAAAGTTCTTCAGGGGCACAAGTATTTTATCATAATAAATCACCAGAGGGAAAAATCTTAGCTGAGATTATTCAAGAACAGGTAAAAGAGACAATAAATGATGGAAACCATCGTGTGGCAAAATCGAATGAAAGTTATTATATGTTAAAGAAAACGGAGTGCCCACTTGTTATTGTGGAATGCGGCTTTTTATCTAATTGGCGAGAGGCAGAATTGCTTGTTAGTGAGAAGTACCAAGATAAGATGGCATGGGCAATCCATCTTGGGATTATGAATTATCTGAATACATATGTGTATGAGTAACTTGCATGGTTAATGTCGGATTCCGAGCTTTGTACTACGTTGCAGGACTGTTGCCTACTTGTACGTTTACAAAAAACATTTGCAAAATTATAAAAGGTATGCAAATATAGTAAGTAGTGTTATAATAAAGGTCGATAGAATTGGTCAAGAGAGTATTAAAATAAACGAGGTTCAAATTAGAATCATAGTCCTACCTAGGAAAAGGCGATGAAAGTTATGAAAACAATAGTAAAAAAGATAAATGAAGAAAACATGGAGGCGGGCTGTTTACAAGAGGCTGTTTCCATACTACAAAGAAAAGGTCTTGTTGCAATCCCAACAGAGACAGTCTATGGTCTTGGTGGTGATGCACTGGATGCGGAGGCATCGAAGAAGATATATGAAGCAAAAGGAAGACCGTCGGACAATCCGCTAATTGTTCATATTGCGGAGGTCGATAGTCTTGGGGAGCTTACGAAAGAAGTTCCTGAGAAAGCGTATAAACTGGCAGAGGCGTTTTGGCCGGGCCCATTGACGATGATTATGCAAAAGAGTGATAACGTACCATATGGTACAACAGGCGGTTTGAATACGGTGGCAATTCGTATGCCAAGTAATAAAATTGCACTGGAATTAATTCGTGAATCGGGAGTCTATATTGCGGCACCAAGTGCGAATACATCTGGTAGACCAAGCCCAACGAAAGCGGAGCATGTCATTGAGGACCTCAGTGGCAAAATCGATATGATTATTGATGGCGGAGCTGTTGGAATTGGACTAGAATCAACAATTGTTGACTTGACAGGTGAAGTACCAATGATTTTAAGACCTGGATTTATAACAAAGCAAATGCTAGAAGACGTGATAGGTCAGGTTGAAGTGGACAAAGCCATTATTGCAAAGAGTGTAGATCCAAGCCTGAAACCGAAAGCACCAGGAATGAAGTATAAACATTATGCACCAAAAGCAGAACTTACGATTGTAGAGGGTGCAGAGCAGGCAGTGGTAGACAAGATTAATGCCTGTGCAAAGCAAAAGATGGAAGCAGGATATCAAGTAGGAGTTATTGCAACGGACGAAACATTTGCAAGATATGAGGCAAGCATTGTGAAAACAATTGGCTCAAGATATGATGAAGAGCAGATTGCGAGAGGTTTGTATGCGATTCTTAGAGAATTCGATGAACAGCAAGTAGATGTGATATATTCAGAAGGATTTGCAGAGAGTAACCTAGGTCAAGCTATTATGAACCGTTTGCTAAAAGCAGCTGGTTACCATGTAATAGAAGTGTAGTAACGGGGGTGGATTGCAGTGATTAAGTATGAAAGATTGATTTTTGTATGTACTGGGAATACGTGCAGAGGTCCTATGGCTGAAGTGATTTTTAGAAGTTTGGAAACAGAGAGCGATATGGAGGTAATGTCACGAGGTTTGGTTGTTTTATTTCCAGAACCATCAAATCCGAAAGCAGACACAGTGGTACGAAATCATAATCTCTCAATCGGGGATCATATGTCGAAACCTCTCGAACAAGAGGATATTGATGAAGATACGTTAATTCTTACAATGACATTAGAACAGAAAGAAAAAGTTCAACGTGAATATGAGAATAGTGTGAATGTGTATACGTTAAAAGAATTCATCGGAGAAGACGGCGATGTAAGTGATCCATACGGAAAAGATCTTACCGATTATGAAGAGTGTTACATTGAATTAGCAAAACTAATCAAGAAAACAGTATATAAACTAAACGAGGAGGACTAAGGAAGATGATAGCGTTAGGTTGTGATCATGGTGGATATGATTTAAAGAAGGAGATTATTCAGTATTTAGAGTCAAAGAATATTCCTTACAAAGATTTGGGATGTGACAGTACAGAAGCAGTTGATTATCCTGTATATGCAAGAAAGGTTACAGATGCAATACTTTCAGGTGAATGTGAAAAAGGAATTCTAATCTGCGGAACTGGTATTGGAATCTCAATCGCAGCAAACAAAGTAAAGGGTATTCGTGCAGCATTATGCCACGATGTATTCAGTGCAGAGGCAACAAGACTTCATAACAATGCAAACATTCTTGCTATGGGTGGAAGAATTGTTGGACCAGGATTAGCAATTAAGATTGTTGATACATTCCTTCATACAGATTTCTCAAATGATGAGAGACATATTAACAGAATTGCTCAAATTGAAGATTAATAGTAGATAAATAAGATGGTGTTAGTTTGGAGAGAATCCGAATTAGCACCATTTTTGTGTATAAAAAGTGTTGATTTGTATTAAATGAATAAAATAGATAGATAATATGTATAATTTTAAGGGACAAAAAAATAGGAAATTAGTATTAAGAGGAACTGCAAAAATACCGTAAAACGTACGGTTAAGTGACTTTGTGGAAACGATTGGATGGCATTTGAGAGCTTATTTTGTGGACTTTTCGAAAAAAAATGGTATAATAAACATATGATTTCATACAAATATGGAAGTATTTTCATATAATACAACAAATTGTTGTCGAATGTAGTAATATATCAATTAAACCTAGAAATGTAATTTATTGAATTTTATGTCGATATGATAACAATGTATGAGGAGTAACCATGAAAAAAGAAAACAGAGAAATATTCCATGCATTAGGTTTAATTACACAGATTGGCCTGACATTGCTAACAACAGTGTTCTTATGTGTCTTTATTGGACATAAGATGGATGCGACATTCGGCACGAGTTTTTGGTTTCCTATTTGGCTTCTACTTGGATTATTAGCAGGATTTCGGAATATTTATGAGCTTGTTAAGAAATTCTATTCTAAAGATAAGCAAAAAGAGGATAAGGAATTAGAGTACTTTGAAAGTTTAAAGAGAAAGGACTCTAGCAAGAAATCAAAAAAGCTGAATAAGTAGTTGTAAATCTTCCATGAAAAATGATTGAGATAGGAGATTTTAGTTGTATGAAAAATATGAATGAAACATTAAAGGATTTAATTATTGGTATTGTTGTATCAGCAGTTGTCACTTGTATAGTTGGGACATTAATAGCCAACAATAAAGTATCATTCCTCTTAGGAGAGCTTCTCGGAACAGTAATTGCAATTATGATTGTAATTCACCTGAACGCAACTATATCGAAATCACTTGATATGGATGAAGGAGGAGCTACGAGTTACACAAAGAAGATGGCTATTCTTCGCATTTTTATTATGGGTTGCGCAGTTGTGGTAGCATTAACATTTCCTAATGTATTTAGTCTTATAGGGACTTTGTTGGGTATATTAGGGCTTAAATTTAGTGCGTATTTACAACCGTTAACTAATAAATTTATTACGAAAAAAATATTTTAACGAAGGAGGGTGGGAACGTGTATCAAGGGATAGCTGCCGTGTCCGGTAGTTTTGCCAGAATGGGAATACTTCATGCATCTGAAGAAGTTGATTTTGGAATTACTGGGTACCAAAAATATACGTTGTTTGGTCAAGAGTTATATTTTACTACAACGCATATTTCAATAATTATTGTTGCACTGACATTAATTATCTTTGCCTTAATTGCAAATCGGGCAATTAAGAGAGCCGATCCCGATAAAGTACCAGGTGCTTTTCTGAACATTGTTGAGTATATGGTGCAAGCGTTTGATAACTTAACGTTGAGCAACATGGGCACTAAGCATGGACCTAAGTTCTGCAATTACATCGGAACGTTATTTCTGTTTATATTGCTTAGCAATATATCCGGTCTGTTCGGACTTAGACCACCAACTGCCGATTACGGTACAACATTGGCGTTGGCGTTAATGACTTTTGTGATAATTCACTACAATGGATTTAAGTATCAAAAGGCAAGCCATATAACAGATTTGTTTAAGCCATTGTTGCTATCGCCAATTAATATCATTGGTGAAATTGCAACTCCGCTTTCAATGTCCTTACGTTTATTTGGTAATGTTTTATCTGGTACAGTTATGATGGGACTTATTTATGGTCTGTTACCAAAATTATTAACATTAGTATGGCCAGGTGTTTTACATGTATATTTCGATGTATTCTCTGGCGCTATCCAGACATATGTATTCTGTATGTTAACGATGGTATTTGTATCAAGCACATTTGATGAAGCTTAGTATTATTAGTATTAAAGGAGGAAATTAATTATGGAAAAAGCTATCGTATTAGCAGCTTCAGCTATTGGAGCAGGTATCGCAATGATCGCAGGTGTTGGTCCTGGTATTGGACAAGGTGTTGCAGCAGGACATGCAGCAGCAGCAGTAGGACGTAATCCAGGAGCAAGAGGTAATATCGTATCAACAATGTTACTTGGACAAGCCGTAGCCGAAACTACAGGTCTTTATGGTTTTGCCGTAGCTATTATCTTACTATACGCTAACCCATTAATCGGAAAGCTATAATTAGTTAAGTTTTAGATACAAACTTAGACTAAACCGAAGGGAGGTCAAAAAGTGAGTAGTATAATACTTGCAAGTTCGGGTGTACTCGAAGCTAGTGAAGGCATGGCAGGAAGAATCTTTGGTTTGGACGCACAGATGCTTGTTGATGCATGTATTCTTGCATTAGCAGTGTTTACGTTGTTTACATTATTGTCATATCTTCTATTTAATCCTGCACGTGAATTGCTAAGAAAACGTCAAGAGAAAATTCAATCAGAAATGGATTTCGCTGCAACAGAAAAAGCAGAAGCAGTGCAATTCAAGAGCGAATATGACAGCAAATTAAAGAGTGTAGATAAAGAGGCAGAAGAGATTCTTAGTCAAACTAGAAAGAAAGCACTTAAGAAAGAAACAGAAATCGTTGATGAGGCGAAAGCAGAAGCTGTTCGTATCATTGATAGAGCAAATAAAGAAGCAGAACTTGAGAAGAGCAAGATGAAGGATGAAGTGAAACAAGAGATGATATCCGTTGCTTCTATCATGGCTGGTAAAATTATATCAACTTCAATTGATGACAAAGAACAAGCCAGATTAATTGAAGATACATTAACAGAAATGGGTGATGATACATGGCAAAGTTAGTTTCAAAAACCTATGGCGAAGCATTATTTGATCTTGCTTTAGAAGAGGGAACACTTACTACCATTATCGAAGAAGTAAATGTGGCGAAGGAAGCAATTGCTGAAAACCCAGATTTAATGAAGTTTCTTAATCATCCTAAAATCGATAAAGAGGAAAAAATATCTGTTATTGAGAACATATTCAAAGGAAGAGTATCTGATTCTTTGGTAGGATTCTTAGTTATTATTGTTCGTAAGGACAGATACAGAGACCTTGATGGTATATTTGAGTATTTTAATACGAAAGTAAGAGAATATAAGAATATAGGAGTGGCTACCGTTACATCTGCTGTGGAATTAACAAAGGAGCAGATGGAGCAAGTGGAACAAAGATTGCTTCAAACTACAAAATATAACCAGGTTGAGTTATCATTCATGGTGGATGAAAGCTTAATAGGTGGACTAGTTATTCGTATTGGTGACAGAGTTGTAGATAGTAGTATTCGAACAAAACTACAAGTTCTTGAGAAGAATCTAAAGAATACAGCTGTGTAGACGAACGAAGGACAAAATAAAATAGCAACTTAGATATACTCTGAGTGGTTATATACTATATGAACAGGAAAGAAGGTGCTTATATATCATGAATTTGAGACCAGAAGAAATTAGTTCTGTTATCAAAGAACAGATCAAAAATTATAGTACAAAGTTAGAAGTGTCTGACGTTGGTACTGTAATCACAGTTGGTGATGGTATTGCACGTATTCACGGGCTTGAAAAAGCAATGCAAGGTGAACTACTTGAATTTCCTGGCGACGTTTATGGAATGGTATTAAACCTAGAAGAAGATAATGTAGGTGCTGTATTACTAGGTGATAATAAGAATATCAACGAAGGTGATACAGTGAAAACAACAGGTAGAGTAGTAGAAGTTCCTGTTGGTGATGCATTACTTG
The DNA here is from genome assembly GCF_031551385.1 of Anaerosporobacter sp. Lineage (GTDB taxonomy): Bacteria > Bacillota > Clostridia > Lachnospirales > Lachnospiraceae > Anaerosporobacter. The sequence goes on along the minus strand of NZ_JAVBNS010000198.1, from coordinate 22,043 downwards.
GTCGTGTTGTTAATGCGCTTGGTCAACCTATTGATGGTAAAGGACCAGTTGATACAGATAAATATCGTCAAATTGAAAGAGTTGCATCTGGTGTTATCTCTAGAAAATCCGTAGATACGCCTTTACAAACAGGTATTAAAGCAATCGATGCCATGGTTCCAATCGGACGTGGACAACGTGAGCTTATCATTGGTGATAGACAAACAGGAAAAACTGCAATTGCACTTGATACAATCATTAACCAAAAGGGACAAAATGTTAAATGTATCTATGTTGCAATTGGACAAAAATCTTCTACTGTTGCAACAATCGTTAAATCATTAGAAGAACATGGTGCAATGGATTATACAACAATCGTTGCATCTACAGCAAGTGAACTTGCACCATTACAGTATATCGCTCCATATTCAGGATGTGCTATGGGTGAAGAATGGATGGAAGCAGGACAAGATGTGTTAATCATCTATGATGATTTAAGTAAGCATGCAACAGCTTACCGTACACTTTCTTTACTACTTCGTAGACCACCAGGTCGTGAAGCGTACCCAGGTGATGTATTCTACCTTCATTCAAGATTGCTTGAAAGAGCAGCTCGTCTTTCAGATGAATTAGGAGGCGGTTCTTTAACTGCATTACCAATCATTGAAACACAAGCTGGTGACGTTTCTGCATATATTCCAACAAATGTAATCTCTATCACAGATGGTCAGATTTACTTGGAAACAGAAATGTTCAATGCTGGTTTCCGTCCAGCTATTAATGCGGGACTTTCTGTATCTCGTGTTGGTGGTTCAGCGCAAATCAAGGCAATGAAGAAAATTGCAGGTCCAATCCGTATTGACTTAGCGCAATATCGTGAATTGGCATCTTTTGCTCAGTTCGGTTCAGACCTAGATGCTGATACGAAAGAGAAACTTGCACAAGGTGAGAGAATCAAAGAAGTTTTAAAACAACCACAATACAATCCAATGCCAGTAGAGTATCAAGTTATTATCATCTATGCTGCTACGAAGAAGTATCTTCTTGATGTTGAAGTAAGTAGAATCCTAGAATTTGAAAAAGAATTCTTTGAATTCATCGATACAAAATATCCTGAAGTACCATCAGCGATTAAAGCTGAAAAAGTAATCAGTGATGAGACAGAAAATGTACTTGTTAAAGCTATTGAGGAATTCAAAAAAGAATTTAATCGTGGATAGAGGGGTGTGACGTTATGGCCTCAATGAGAGAGATTAAGAGACGTAAAGGCAGTATACAAAGCACCCAACAGATTACCAAAGCAATGAAGCTAGTTTCCACTGTAAAACTTCAAAGAGCAAAAGGTAGAGCAGAGAGTTCAAAACCGTATTTTGATTATATGTATAATACAGTTAGCTCAATGCTTGCAAAATCTGGAGATATTACGCATCCATATCTACAAGCAGGAGATTCACCAAAGAAAGCGATTATCGTAATTACATCGAATCGTGGTCTTGCAGGTGGATATAATTCAAATATTACGAAGCTAATCAGAAATTCTGATATTAAGAAAGAAGATGCTGTAATTTATGCCATTGGTAGAAAAGGTAGAGATGCTTTAGCTAGATATGGTTATGAAGTAAAAGCAGATTATTCGGAAGTAATAAATGAACCGATGTACAAGGATGCGGCTGAAATTGGTGCTGCGGTATTAGAAGCGTTCTCAAACAATGAAGTAGGCGAGATTTATATTGCTTATACAAGATTTAAGAATACGGTTACTCATATTCCAAGTTTGATTAAGTTGCTTCCTGTTGACCCTGATTTAGGGAAAGAGGAAGCAACAGCAGAGGCAAATTCGGTTGAAGCTCTTACGTTAATGAACTATGAGCCAGATGCAGAGGAAGCATTGGATATGATTATCCCTAAATATATGAATAGCTTAATCTATGGTGCTCTAGTAGAGGCAATTGCTAGTGAAAACGGCGCAAGAATGCAAGCCATGGATTCAGCGACTAATAATGCGGAAGAAATGATTGATAGCCTTTCATTAAGCTATAACCGCGCAAGACAAACTTCGATAACACAAGAGTTAACGGAAATTGTTGCGGGAGCTTCTGCGATTAGTTAAAAGAATAGTATTGGTATAGGAACTGAAAAGGTAACTATACAGATAATTGTAACTTGAAGGACGAAGTCCTGAGTAGTTACCTGAAAAGGAGTGAAGCAGAAAAATGGCAGATAAAAATGTTGGTAAAATCACTCAGATTATCGGTGCGGTACTTGATATAAAGTATAGTGAAGGTAAACTTCCTGAAATATATGATGCAATTGACATTCCTACAACAGATGGTAACAAATTAGTTGTAGAGGTAGCGCAACATCTTGGTGATGATACAGTTAGGTGTATCGCCATGGGTCCTACAGACGGTTTAGTTCGTGGTATGGATGCCATTGCAACAGGTGCACCGATATCTGTACCAGTTGGAGATCAAACACTTGGACGTATGTTCAACGTACTTGGTCAACCAATCGATGGTAAACCAGTGCCAGAAGGCATTGAATTTAATCCAATTCATAGAAAAGCACCAGCATATGAAGAACAATCTACATCAACTGAGATGTTAGAAACAGGTATTAAAGTAGTAGACTTACTTTGTCCATATCTTAAAGGTGGTAAGATTGGTCTATTCGGTGGTGCTGGTGTAGGTAAAACGGTTCTTATCCAAGAGCTTATTACAAACATTGCAACTGAGCATGGTGGATACTCTGTATTCACTGGTGTTGGTGAAAGAACAAGAGAAGGTAATGACCTTTATTATGAAATGATGGAATCAGGAGTTCTTGCTAAAACTGCCATGGTATTTGGTCAGATGAATGAGCCACCTGGAGCGAGAATGCGTGTTGGTCTTACTGGACTAACAATTGCTGAAAACTTCCGTGATAAAGAAGGACAAGACGTGTTATTATTCATTGATAACATCTTCCGTTTTACACAAGCAGGTTCAGAGGTTTCTGCGTTGCTTGGACGTATGCCAAGTGCCGTTGGTTACCAACCAACTCTTCAAACAGAAATGGGTGCTCTACAAGAGCGTATTACGTCAACGAAAAATGGTTCTATTACATCTGTTCAAGCTGTATATGTACCAGCCGATGACTTAACTGACCCAGCTCCAGCAACTACATTCGCCCATCTTGATGCGAAGACAGTACTTTCTCGTTCTATCGTAGAACTTGGTATCTACCCAGCAGTAGATCCACTTGAATCGACTTCGAGAATTCTTGATCCTCGTGTTGTTGGTGAGGAACATTATAGTGTAGCACGTAGAGTTCAAGAGATTCTTCAAAAATACAAAGAGTTACAAGATATTATTGCAATCCTTGGTATGGATGAATTATCAGAAGAAGAAAAACTTATTGTATCAAGAGCGAGAAAGATACAAAGATTCCTTTCTCAGCCTTTCAACGTTGCAGAGCAATTTACAGGCTTAGAAGGTAAATATGTACCGATTGCTGAGACAATTCAAGGCTTCAAAGAAATTATTGAAGGTAAACACGATGATATACCTGAGAGTTACTTCCTTAATGCAGGTAATATAGATGACGTTCTTGCCCGCGTTAAATAGGTATACGTTGCAGTTACTGGAAAGTTGAGGTGCTTGAATGGCAGATACAAAAACATTTAATCTACAAGTAGTTACACCTGACCGAATCTTCTTTCAAGGCGAGGCAGAGATGATTGAACTAAAAACAACAGAAGGTGACATTGGTGTGTTAAAAGATCATATTCCTTTAACTGCAATTGTTGCACCTGGTGTACTTAGAATTATCAATGGTGGCGAAGTGAAGGAAGCAGCTTTATTAAGCGGTTTCATCGAAATTCTTCAAGATAAAGTTATTGTATTAGCAGAATCTTGTGAATGGCCAGATGAAATTGATATCAATCGTGCAAACGAAGCAAAAATTCGTGCAGAGCGTCGTCTAAAAGCTACAGATGCAGGACAAATTAACATTACTCGTGCAGAAATGGCGTTACATCGCTCGTTAATTCGTATTGAATTAGCTGAAAAGTCAAAACACTAAAATATTGAACCAGCTACATAGTCTAAAAAGGACTGTGTGGCTGGTTTTTTATATTTGAATAAATATTTCCTAGTATTCATGAATGTCTGTTTATAACATTTTGACTCTTTGTATTTAAATCATAGAAAACCACCATATGTTTAAAAGAATAAATTCTGGGAATAATTAAAACATCAAAGAAACATGAAAAATATTCCAATAATATAGAGGTGATGATATGAATCAATATACAGAGAAAGCAAAAGGCTGGATTGTAGAAGTTTTGAGGGACATGAAAAAAATTCCGCGTGTTATGAAAAGGCAGAATAGAAAAGTGAGAATGATCGCATACACAGCGGTTGTTTTCTGGATTGCGGTGTTATCGCAAGTGGTGGTAAACCGTTATTTCACAGATGATAGTAAGCTGGTTGATGCATTTACAAAAGCAAATTCGGTTATTATGAATAGCAATTTATATGTAGTTACGGATATGGGAACGAAGTTTATGAGTGAGGAAGATGAGAAGAATTTACTGCAGTATATGTCTTCTGAGATTGGTTTGACGGAAGAATGTAAAATTACTCGTGAAGAGGATTCGGATACAATTCTAACAAAGAAGGAATCGGATCAAGCGACAACGGTTATTAAATTGATAAGAAATCGTGAAAAGACAAAACAAGGAACTTATGTGGTAAGGAGATATCTAATTGTTGATATTACGATTAAAGAAGACGTTAATAGTATTCTTGTTTATAAGAAAAAAACAGAGAAGATTATAGCAAAGTTAGATGCAACGACTTCAGAAAGTCAAGTGACATTTACAGGAACATATGATGGTAAATTAACAATAGAGGAACGAAATAATATTGCAAACCAGTTTGTCAGAGATTTGCAAGCGAATATTGTTGTGGAACAACGAGGGGATGAGTTGTATACGATTTATGCATATACGGGGCTAATTAACGATTATGTTAAATCGGAAGGCAATAAGATTAATGTAAATATTGCATTTACTTATAATGAGAAAAAGAATAAGACGAATCTGTATGTAGCAACTCCTATTTTGAATCAGGATTATTAAATTAATGAAGACAAAAACCGCGTATCTAGTAGTGTTAGTAGAGACGCGGTTGACTTTGGTTTATGGATTTTTGCTGATATGTAGTATTTGAAGTGGTGGTAATAATGGAGGTATATTGGTGCTTAAATAATCTGTGCATTATGCTATACTAAGTATAGAAACCAGTGTCTATAAGTAGATAGGCATTGAGAAATTGATACTTTCTGCAATAGGAAAGGGGTAATTATTATGACAAAAATTAAAGAAGATGCAATTCGAATGATACAAAAGATGCCAGATGACAAGGTGATATATATTCTTAAAATTATGGAAGGTATAAATGGTTTGTATGAGGATAAAGAGATGCAGGAAAGAGAAGCTGCATTTCAAAAGCTGGAGGAACTAAGAAAATCAGTTCCAGATTTGGATTATGAAAAGGAGCTTGCTGAGTCTAGGGAGGAAAGATATGCGAATTTTAATTGATACCAATGTATTGTTGGACTATCTAATGAAGCGTACTCCTTATGAAGAGGATGCAAAACAAATTATTGAAAATATTTCTCAGTATACCATACAGAAAAAATACAATCACTGCCACCAGTTGCAAAAGTTTCAACAATATCCATATGACAGTCTTCGTCATTATCAGGGTGTTGTTCACGAATTTCTTTAAAATATTTTTTGTTATATGTAGAATACTTGTTAGCTTTGATACAGGCACATTCTTCCCTGATAGGTATTAAGTCCTCTTCAGGGATTGAATTTTCTAAACGTTCTGTAATCTCTGTTGCCCACTTACGAATTTCATTTGCAGACTCGTCACCTGTTACATAATCCAAACCATGAAGAATCTCATCTGCCTTTCCCTTACCAAGTCGTAAGTCAATCTGTTTATGTAATTTATCGTAGTGTTTTTTGACGTTATCCATTGCGTTCATCCATCCTTTCGCTTATAAAAATATTTTACGGTAGTGCCTTTTGAACAATTATTTTAATTATAACATAAGAACGTTGATAACAATATGTCATATTATTAGAATACATCATATGTTGAAAGAGGAAGGTTACTGAATTATTTTATAATTGCACATATCGTTTTTTATCTCATATATTAAATAGTGATATAACATTGAGGAGATAAAACATGAGTAATGATACATGCAAATGCAGTCAGACTACAAATGAGTACATGGATTTCTTGACGAATAATTTCTTGAGTTATGATGATATGTACCGTGACATGATAAATTCAAATATTACTAGTAAGCATTGCAGGTTTAGAAGCGATTCGAGCGATAGTAGATGTGCAGAAGGAATGGCAGAAGAAGCTGTAGAGAATGTAAAGGAAGCGCTGGAAAATGAGGATAGTATTGTTGAAAGAGTAGTAGAAGAGACAAACGAAGAAACAGAAAGATTTAATAGAAGAGCGATGTCAGAAGATATGGACTTGGAAGAATTGATTAATGAATATAAAAGAGGAGGTTGTAATCCTTACTGTATGCCAATTGGAGTTCGAATCCCTAATTCTTGTTACGAGGAAGAGATGCCAGAGTTTTTACGTCCAAATCATAGGGAAGTAGAGGAAGAGACGTTAGACGATGATATCAATTATATGAAGGGTATGTACCCAAGAGCAGCAAGAAGAGTACTAGAGAGTATAGAGGATGAATGTGATAAGTTAGAGTATGCAGGAAGCTGTATGTTTGATGAGTTCCCAGATCGTACAAATATTAGTAGAATCATTCTTCGTATTTATGAAAATGTTAGGGATTTAGAGTCAAATCCAGAAAATGAAAAAGATGGTGAGGTAGAGACAAAACAGTATTGTGGTGGCAGGTATTGTCCGAATAACCGTTGCGTAGATTGCTACGATGATGGAAGACCAAACTGGTTATATCAATTAATCCAAACAATGCTTTTTCAAGAGATGATAAATCGAAGAAGAAGATACCGCTATCGCAGATGGAGATAATAATGTGAAAAATCAGGCTGCTGTAAGTTCGTAAGAACTTGCAGCAGTTTTCGCTGTGTATAATGAGGTTACTACGAACATTTTGTGTGAATAGTAAAGGTAATTAGAAATAAAAGAATTTTTTAAGAATTATATTGTTGTAGAACCGTGGAAAAATAGGTACAATATAACATATGACAAGTAGCCTTGCTACTTGTCATATGTTAACAACGTTAACAGTCTGTTATTATACAGTAGAAGTAAAAAGGAGAAATAACCATGGATAGTAACATTGTCTCAATACTGAATGAGACTTTAAATATAGATTTATTAGATATCATTATTAGTAACCCAACAAAAAAAGAAGGGGTTACTAAGATTAAGATAAGACCAATACTTTTGCAAGATGTGTTACATTTTCAAGTAGAACAATATGAAGGAAAACAAGTCTTTCATAGTAATGATACAAAAGAAGATATTATGGAAAAGGCAGAGAAGTGGTTAACAGAAGACTTTAAGCAAGTAGAGATACGGACAAAAGAGAGACAATATATCATATTAATAAGCAAAAAAGGAAAAGTTACAATTAAGAAGAAGGAACAGAAAGTAATAGGAGTAAAGCAAAATCTTACTCATAATCGTACAAAACAATATCTGCTACAAGAAGGGACAGTCGTTCCGTTTTTAGTAGACCTTGGAGTTATGACAGCGGAAGGAAAGATTGTACATGCGAAGTATGATAAATTTAAGCAGATAAACCGTTATCTTGAATTTATAGAAGACATTATACCAAGCTTAGAAGCTGTTCTTAAACAAAAAGACGAGTTAACAATTATTGATTTTGGATGTGGAAAGTCATACTTAACATTTGCGATGTATTATTACCTACATGAAGTGAAGGGGTATAACATCCATGTAATTGGACTTGACTTAAAAGACGAAGTTATTAAAAACTGCAATGGTTTAGCCAAACGATACGAATACAAGAAACTAGAATTCCTACATGGAGATATCGCAACATATGAAGGAGTAGATTTTGTAGACATGGTAGTAACACTACACGCATGCGACACAGCAACGGATTATGCATTGCATAAAGCCGTTACATGGGGAGCAAAAGTAATCCTATCCGTACCATGTTGCCAACATGAAGTAAACAAGCAAATCCAATGTGATATACTAGAACCTGTACTAAAATACGGATTAATACAGGAAAGAACGTCTGCCCTAATCACTGACTCAATGAGAGCCTCCCTACTCGAAATCCTAGGCTACAAAACACAAATCCTAGAATTTATCGATATGGAACATACACCAAAGAATATCTTAATAAGAGCAGTAAAAACTGGAACACCAAAAAACCAGAAAGAATTACTAGAGAAATATATGAGCTGTAAGGAATATCTGCATATTGAACCAACATTATATAAACTGTGCAAAGATATTATTTAAAATAAAAATAACGAAAGGAATAGTATGTTAAAACATATATATAGATTTATAGTATTGGTGATTGTGTTTGTGGCGGCGGTTTTCTTCATGGGAAATAACATCAAGGAAGAAGAAATGGAAAGCAGTGCAACAACGGTAATGGCAGCTACCACATTTCCGGTAATGTATATAGAGACGGAACGAGGACTAATGAATCCGTTGCATGGGTACAGTACGAATATAGATGCCAATATGTTGCGAGAGACAATTACGGTGTTAGATAGTAGCCAAGCAGTTAATATCAGTATTGATCAAAAGAAATTAATTGTAAAGAAGCTCAATTACGAAGTGCGAGATGTGAATCAGTATGATTTAATAGAGCAAGGCTCTATAAGTGCACTTACACAAAACGATGATTATACAACAGCAAAGATAAAAGTCAAAGAGACGCTAGAAGAGAATCAAGAATATGCAATGAAGATTACGGCGGTAACTTCAACAGGGAAGAAGATACATTTTTATACGAGAATTAAAAAGATTACGAACTCGTATTTAAATGAAAAATATGACTTTGTAGAAAAGATTCATAAGGCAATCTTGGATAAAGACAAGGATGCAGGGATTGGAAGTTACTTAGAGACTAATTCGACAATGGATAATTCTAGCTATGCCTATGTAAATATTAATTCAAGCTATGATATGGTTATGTGGAAGAGCTTAGAGCCTAAGCTTGTATCAGATGTGATAACTCGAATTACAGAGATGAATCAAGATACGGCATCGTTTGAATTGAAGTATAAAGTAGAAGTAAATACAGATACAGGAGTGGAACAGTATACCGTTTCAGAATTTTTCCGTGTAAAATATACAGCGGCAAGAATGTATTTGCTCTATTATGAGAGAAAAGCAGAGGCAGACTTTAATTCGGATTATATCAGTATAAAAAAAGGTGAGTTAAAGATTGGGGTATCGAGTGACTATGAAATACCATTTTTAACGAATCAAGCGGAAACAAAACTTAGTTTTGTACGTAATAAAACATTGTGGTATTATGATATGATAGCAAATTCGATGGTTAAAGTGTTTACATTTAAACAAGAAAAGTCGGATTTTATTCGAGATGATTACGATCAACATGATATTAAGATACTGAACATTGATGCGGATGGAAATATAGACTTTGTTGTATATGGATATATGAACAGAGGGGAATATGAAGGTCGTACAGCGGTTATTCTATATCATTTCTCTTCGGTTGATAATCGTGTAGAAGAGAAAGTGTATATTCCAATGAATATACCATATGATGTTATGAAGCAGGATTTAGAAGGATTTAGTTATGTGAATCGTTCAAGTGTGTTTTATTTTTCGCTGCAAGATCGAATCTTTGCCTATAATATGATTACAAAGAAGATCGAAACTGTTGTAGAAAATGCGGACCCAGAAAATATAATGACATCACAAGAGAATTCCTATATTGCGTGGACGGATAATAATGAACTTGGTAAAGCAGAGAATATCGTTTTGCTTGACTTAGAAACCGGTGCTAAGAGTTATATTAAAGCAAAGGAAGGGCAGAGCGTTCGCATCTTTGGCAAAATAGATGAGAATCTGATTTTTGGTTATGTGAAGGTTTCTGATTTATCAACGGGAACAGATGGAGAAGTTTTAGCTCCAGCATATAAGATTTCTATTGTAAATAAAGAGCAGCAAGAATTGAAGTCATATTCAGTTAAAAAATACTATACGGTAAAAGTAGCAGTAAATGATAACGTTATTGAGTTGACAAGGGTTCAAAAATCATCAAGTGATGAGACGAATTATGCGTTGGCAGAATCGGATTACATTCTCAATAAATCAAAAACAGATACCTCTAAGATTGAGGTAACAACGAGAGTAACGGATAAGATGTTGACAGAGTTGTATCTTACAATTCCAGAGACAATTACGTTAACGAAGAAGCCAGATGTGAAATCAACAGTAAATACGGTAATTAAAGAAGATAAAACATTACGATTAGATATTGACCGAAGCAGTAGAGAACGGTATTATGTATATGCACTAGGTGAAGTTCTTGAGGTGTATGATAATGCAGGTGATGCAATTATACTAGCCGATCAGAAGATGGGTTCTGTTATTAACCAAAACTTTAAAGTTGTTTGGGAACGCGGAAATAAATCAACAAGAGCGAGTTTAAGCAGTATTACTCCTGTTTATGCAAGTGAATTATCGAGTAAGAAAGCCTGTGCAAAGATGCTTTTATCTAATTCTGGAGTGAATGTTACAGCAAATCAGATCGGTGATAAAAAACGTTCTATTATGGATATACTAACACAGTATATGAAGAAAGAGCCGATTAATCTGACTGGAAGTACTTTAGAAGAGGTTCTTTACTACGTTAGTAAAGGAAGAGCAGTTATTGCTATGAAGAATAATGGGCAAGCAGTATTGATTATTGGATATGATGAATTCAATATTACTATGATTGACCCGGAACTCGGTAAGACATGGAAGGAAGGCTACAAGGATAGTTCCAAGATGTTTGAAAAAGCAGGAAATATCTTTATTAGTTTTATAGAGTAAGTTAAAAAAGAAGAAAAGTTTGCGTGAGCGCTGCGAGCGCAAACTTTAAAAACAAAAGAAGCAGCGCAGAAAAGAGGTATGCATGAAGAAACGTGTATTTTTAATTGTATTAGATAGTTTTGGTATTGGGGAAATGCCAGATGCAGCAAGCTATGGAGACGAAGGAAGCAATACAGTAAAGGCGGCATCTACAAGTCAATATTTTCGTATGCCGAATATGAAAAAGCTTGGTTTTTTTAATATTGATGGTGTTGAAATTGAAAGACCCGAAGAAGAGTGGGCGAAGGAAGACGTTACACCAACAGGAGCATATGCTCGTATGACAGAGTCTTCAAAAGGAAAAGACACAACAATTGGACATTGGGAAATTGCAGGTGTTATATCAGAGAAACCACTTCCAACATTTCCAGATGGATTCCCAAGAGAGTTGCTTGATAAGTTTGAAGCACGCACTGGTAGAAAAGTAATCTGTAATAAACCATATTCAGGAACAGATGTAATACGTGATTATGGTGATGAGCATGTGAAGACAGGAGCGTTAATTGTCTATACATCAGCAGATAGTGTGTTCCAAATTGCAGCTCATGAGTCAATCGTTTCAATTGAGCAACTATATGAGTATTGTGAAATAGCAAGAGAACTTTGTGAAGGTGAATATGGCGTGGGTCGTGTTATTGCAAGACCGTTCGAAGGCGAATCTCCAGACTTCAAACGTACTTCAAGACGTCATGATTACTCTTTAGTACCACCAAACACAACAATGCTTGATCAATTACTAGAAGCAGATTTAGATGTATTAGCTGTTGGTAAGATCAATGATATATTTGCAGGAAAAGGTATTGGCGAGATGGTTCGTACTGCGAACAACACAGAAGGTATTGAACGTACACTTGAATATATGAAACGTGATTTCAATGGCTTATGCTTTACAAATCTAGTAGATTTCGATATGTTATATGGTCACAGAAATGATGCAGAGGGTTATGCAAAAGCACTTACTTACTTTGATGAAAGATTACCTGAATTAATAGCAGGATTAAGAGAAGATGATATCCTTATGATTACAGCAGACCATGGTTGCGATCCAGTAACACCATCTACTGATCATTCCCGTGAGTATACACCATTTGTAATCTATGGTGATAAGGTTAAGAAAAATACGAACTTGGGAACAAGAGAATCGTTTGCAGATATTGCGGCAACAATCTTAGATTACTTCAATGTTACATCTAAAGTAGCAGGAAAATCAGTATTACCAGAAATTATGTAACAAGAATTATTTGTGAAGAGGTCTTTTTTTTACCCTTGCTTATAAGTAATTTATATAAATAACATTAGTAAAAGTGAAAAAATGCTGTAGTTTCATTGATAAAATCATTGAAATATAGTATAATTGAGTTCCAATTTAATTTATTAGGAGGTAGATTATGTCAACACCACATAATGCAGCACAACCAGGAGATATTGCAAAAACAGTCTTAATGCCAGGAGATCCACTAAGAGCAAAATATATAGCAGATAACTTTTTAGAAGATGTAACTTGTTTTAATACCGTACGTAACATGTTCGGTTATACAGGAACATACAAAGGAAAAAGAGTGTCTGTTATGGGTGGCGGAATGGGTATGCCGTCAATCGGTATCTATTCGTATGAGTTATATCATTTCTATGATGTAGAAAGTATTATTCGTATCGGTTCAGCGGGTGGTATCGGAGATGATATCAAAGTTCGTGACGTTGTAATTGGTATGGGAGCGTCAACAGATTCTAATTATGCAGAGCAATACAAATTACCAGGAACATATGCTCCAATTGCAGACTTCTCACTTCTTCGTAAAGCAGTTGAAGTAGCAGAAGAAAAGAATATTAAAGTAGTTGTTGGTAATATCTTATCATCGGATCACTTCTACAATGATTATGATAAGACAAATGAATTATGGAAGAAGATGAATGTTGCAGCAGTTGAGATGGAAGCAGCAGCATTATATATGATTGCAGCTAGAGCAAACAAGAAAGCGTTATGTATTCTTACTGTATCAGACCATGTATTTACAGGCGAAGCCCTTCCAGCAGAAGAAAGACAAACAAGCTTTAGAGAAATGATGGAAGTTGCGTTAGAAATCGCAGAATAATGATACGTAGAGAGGATATGTAGTGATGGATAAAAAAGATATTTTTAAAACAGTTGATCACACATTGTTAGGAATCACTTCTACTTGGGAAGAGATCAAAACAATTTGTGATGATGCAATGCATTACCAAACAGCAAGTGTTTGTATACCACCTTCTTACGTAAAGCAAGCGAAGGAGTATATGGGAGATAAGATGGCAGTTTGTACGGTTATTGGTTTCCCTAATGGATATAATACAACTGCAGTGAAAGCATTTGAAACAAAAGATGCGATTGATAATGGAGCAGACGAAATCGATATGGTTATCAATCTTGGATGGGCAAAAGATAAACGCTTTGATTTAATCGAGCAAGAAATCAAAACATTAAAAGAAGTTTGCAAAGATAAGATTCTTAAAGTTATCATTGAGACTTGTGTTTTAACAGAGGAAGAGAAGATTGAGATGTGTAAAGTTGTTACAAACGCAGGCGCAGATTTCATCAAAACTTCAACAGGTTTCTCTACAGCAGGTGCTACATTTGATGATATCGCATTATTTGCAAAAAACATCGGTGAAGGTATTAAGATGAAAGCTGCTGGTGGAATTTCTTCTTTTGATGATGCGGAGAAATTCATTGCGCTTGGAGCATCAAGACTAGGTACAAGCCGTATCGTAAAATTAGCGAAAAACGAAAATGCTACAGGATATTAAATAAAAAGATAAAGATGGGGTATTACGAGGGAAAAACACCTCAATAATACCCTCTCTTTTTCATTATGGAGAGGATGATTACATGGAGAATAAAGAACTTATTAGAATGGCAATTGATGGTTTGCAATATTCTTATGCGCCATATTCTAACTTTAATGTTTCGGCTGTACTAGTTGCGAAAAACGGAACAATCTTTACTGGTTGCAATATAGAGAATGCGGGCTACACACCTACGAATTGTGCAGAACGTACAGCTATCTTTAAAGCGGTAAGTGAAGGGGTTAAAGAGTTTGAAAAGATAGTTATCGTTGGCGGAAAGAACCGCAAAGTAGAGAGTTTGACTGCTCCTTGTGGCGTTTGCAGACAGGTAATGATGGAGTTTTGTAATCCTAAAACATTTAAAATTGTTTTGGCAAAGTCGGAAGACAAATATAAAGAATTTACATTAGAAGAGCTATTGCCACTAGGTTTTGGCCCTGAGGATTTGAAGTAGAAAAGTGTGAAGTGATTGGTTTGTGCGACATGGTTGAAGGAAAATAATCGTAAAGGTGAATATGCAGCCCAAGGATTTCTTCAACTATATTTATTTGGGCGATACCACAAGATGGTTTGTGGTGGCATTGGTATAGAATAGTATGAGAATGGTAGATTTGATTAGCAAGAAAAAAAGCAGTGAAATTCTTACAGATGAAGAAATTCAATTTATGATAGACGGATACGTGAAAGAAGAGATCCCTGATTATCAGATGTCAGCGATGCTTATGGCGATCTGCTTTAATGGAATGACAGATCATGAGATGGCAGTAATGACAGGTGCTATGGCTCATTCGGGCGATATGGTAGATTTGTCTGCTATTGAAGGAATTAAGGTGGATAAGCATAGTACAGGTGGTGTGGGTGATAAAACAACACTTGTTATTGCGCCAATTGTTGCTGCGTGTGGTGGAAAAGTAGCGAAGATGTCTGGTAGAGGACTTGGCCATACAGGCGGAACTGTTGATAAGATGGAATCTATACCAGGAATGAGAACTTCGATACCAAGAGATGAATTCTTTGATATTGTGAATAAGACGGGATTGAGTGTCATTGGTCAATCAGGTAATCTTGCACCAGCCGATAAGAAACTCTATGCACTTCGTGATGTTACAGCTACTGTAAATAGCATTCCGCTAATAGCATCTTCTATTATGAGTAAGAAACTTGCTGCTGGTAGTGATAGTATTTTACTTGACGTTAAAACTGGTAGTGGAGCTTTCATGAAGACGCTTGATGATTCTATTTTACTTGCAAGTAAGATGGTAGCTATTGGTGAACATGAAGGTAGACGAATGGTTGCATTAATTACAGATATGGACACTCCACTTGGGAATGCAATCGGAAGTTCCTTGGAAGTAATTGAAGCAATTCAGACCTTACAAGGAAACGGGCCAGAGGACCTTACAAGTATTTGTCTTAGTCTTTCTGCAAATATGCTTCATTTATCGGGGATGGGTGATGTGGAAACTTGCAAAAACATGGCAAGAGAAGCAATTGCATCAGGTAGAGCACTTGGTAAATTGATTGATATGGTAGAGGCACAAGGCGGAGATTCTAGTGTTGTTAAAGATACGAATGCATTTGAGAAGGCACCATTAAGTTACGAAGTTCGCTCTGATCGTGATGGTTATGTTACACATATGAATACAGAGAGATGTGGAATTGCTTCCGTTGCATTGGGTGCTGGACGCGTAACAAAAGAAAGTGCAATTGATTATTCGGCTGGTATTATATTAGATAAGAAAGTCGGAGCATTTGTTAACAAAGGGGACTTACTAGCTACGTTATATGCATCAGATGAGAAGATGTTTGCAGAAGCGGAGTCCATTTTACTAGAAGCTTATACAATTTCAGATGAAAAGCCAAAGATGGAGCCGTTAATATTTGCAAGGGTTAGCAAAGAAGGAATTGAAAAGTATTCCTAATCTATGGTATAGTTTATTTGGTGACTATATACGCTGATGGGTATTTATCCCTATGTGATGTAGTTGCCAAAAAAACGAGAGTGAGGAAATTTTAGTATGGCAAATTTTTGTGGTAAATGTGGGAAACCTTTGCAAGATGGAGAAGTTTGTTCTTGTTCTGCTTCTACAGTGAACGAGCAGCCTGTGAATGCAGAACAAGTAAATGCACAGCCTGTAAATGAACAACCAGTGCAACCTGTACAGCAAGCAAATGTTGGAGGACAAGTGAATATGCAACCCGTACAAGGTCAACCATCACAAGGTGAGGCGAATAGCCAACCAAATCAGTTCAGCCAACAAGCATCACAGGCGGCAGCAGTAGCAGGAAAATATGCAAAAAATATATGGCAAATCCTATTAGACATATGGAAAGCGCCAGCAGATAACTTAAAGAGTTTTGTTAACGAAAGTAATTTTGTTAATGCACTTATCGTAATAGGTGCAGAAGCTTTGTTGACAATGCTCTTTTCGTGTGTTCTTGTTCGTCAATTTTATAAGTTGATGATGGGATTTATTGGTGGGTTAGCATATTTTATGGATGATATAGATGTTAATTATTTCTCGACATGTCTTGGCGCATTGATTATGACAGTACTAAGTGCTTGTATATTTGCTGGTGTAACAATGTTAATTGTAAAACAAGTAGGTAAAGCAAATAAAACATTTAAAGAGGCAATTTGTATCACGGCAACAAAAAGTATGGCACTATTACCATTCCTAGTAGTTGGATTAGTATTATCTATAATTAATTTACCAATTGGACTACTATTTGTAGGATTTGGTGGAGTTTTAGGATTATTATATGTACATACATCATTAGATGATGGTTCAATTGAGAATTCAAATAAACGTATCTATGTAACATTTTTAATAATTGCGATTCATGTAATTGCATTAGCGTTAATATCATATCTTTATATGAAAATATAAAAAAATATGCACTCCTTGAACTTACAGAATTGATAAAACAAGGAGTGCATGTAAAAAAATAATAGAATTATGTAAGTTGAATTTGCAAATACTATTAATGAAAAACAGTATTTTAAAAATGGCTATTACTAGAGTAGAATCTAGTTGACTATATACGAAGAAAAAACAAGGGTTATTACACAAGAGAGCAACACGCAGAGGAGGAGTTATGAAACTATTATCAGTAGCAATACCGAGTTATAATTCGGAAGAATACCTAGGCAGGGCTGTTGAAACCTTATTAACTGGTGGGGAAGAGTTAGAAATTATTATTGTAAATGATGGTTCAAAAGATGGCACAGGGAAACTGGCAGATGACTATCAAGAGAAGCATCCGACCATTATTAAGGCAGTTCATCAAGAAAATGGGGGACATGGACAAGCAGTCAATACGGGACTTAAGAATGCGACAGGGTTGTATTTCAAAGTAGTCGATAGTGACGATTGGGTAAATGAAAAATCACTAAAGAAAGTTTTGAATTTACTTAGAAAGATGCGTGATGAGAAGACAGAACTAGATTTGTTAATTGCTAATTATGTATATGAAAAAGTAGAATTAAACAAGCAAAAGGCAATTAATTATAGAGGCGCAATGCCAAAGGATTGTATCTTTGGTTGGGATGATTTGAAACATTTTAGACAAAGTCAAAACATTCTAATGCATTCCGTATTCTACCGCACACAATTATTACGTGATTGCAAATTACAGTTGCCTAAGCATACTTTTTATGTAGATAATCTTTTTGTATATCAACCACTTCCTTATGTGAAGACAATGTATTATTTGGACGAGAATTTCTATCGTTACTATATCGGCAGGGAAGACCAATCTGTTAATGAACAAGTGATTATGAAAAGGATTGATCAACAGATTCGCGTAACAAAATTAATGATTGAATCAACGGATGTGTTTGCGGTTGAAAGTAAGAAACTTAGAAATTATATGTTGAAATATGCGACTATAATGATGATGGTATGTTCGGTATATCTTGTTAAGATTGGAACAGAGGAAAGTCTGAACGAGAAGAAGAAACTATGGAACTATCTAAAAGTAACGAATCCTAGAATGTATCAAAAGATTCGTAATAGTGTGCTAGGTCATAGTATGCATCTTCCGGGTCATGTAGGACGTGTGATAATCAAGATGGGATATCGTATCTCTCAAAAAATATTTGGATTTGGATGATAAAAAGGTATACAACATTGGTGGGAGTTTTAAGAACTGTCTGTTTGTTGTATACCTTTATTTTGTATATAGTTATATGCTATCTATGATTCTATAGCAATTTGATTTTGACGAAATGCCGTTTGCAAAGCGCGCATTATGATAAATAATAAAAATGCATTAACTACAAGCATAGTTGCAGACTTTGGAAGTCTACTAAAAAATAATGCTTTGTATGGTGAACCAAATAAAATGGAAAGGTTCCATGTATTAAAAAAGATTGAAATTGCAAATTCACAGACACTTGCTGCGATGGCTCTTGCTATTGTAACTTTAGATTTGTAAAATACAAGACCAAACAAAAATCCCATTAATGCATAAGTAACTGTAAAACCAAAGAAAAAGGAACTCCCTTTTCCGCCTGTTATTAACATCTTAACAACATCGCCTAATGCGCCGACGCTAAGTCCCATAATTGGCCCGCCAAGCATACCGGCAGCAGCAATTATGATAAAACCAAGACGGATTTCGATTGTCTGTGTAATTGAAATATCAAAAAATGATACAATAATATACATAGCAACCATAAGTGCACAAAATACAAGATTACGAAGTTTGCTGAAGTTCGTAATTTGCTTCTTTAGATTTAGTGCTTCTTTACTAATAAAATGCATAATAAAAACACCTCCATAGTGTAGTGGTAGTAATGTAGAATACCAAAAACCAAGGTATATCAACATTGCTACATGTTAACAAGTTATAACCTGGCTACAATATGAGATGTCTCACTCAACTGCAGCAACGGGATGCGAATAATATACCGCAAGTATTACCTTTTCGTTCTAATGACAACTCCCCGTTCACTAGACACTTAACGCATATTATCCTACTTTGCTTTGTTAGCAGATACATTATATAACTAGTTAATTTAGAATGTCAAGTGATGAATAAAATAAATTGTTTGTTTAGTTAAATCAATGTCTCATGTTTACATTTGTAGGACATTTTACTTTTTATATAACGAATGCATTCAAAGCGAATCGAAAGATTCGTTAAAAAGTGGTGGTTGGGTGGGAAAGTGAAAAATTATTAAATTATTACTCATGATAGTGTAATAATTTAATAATAAAAAATCTATTATGCAAAGGAGATTAATTATGAATTTAGGTTCGGATGGCGCGAAAATTATTAAGGATCATGAGGGATTTAGTTTGAAATTTTATGGGGATCCAAAAGGGTATCCAACTGTTGGTTGGGGACATTTGATAACATCTTCTAAAGTCTATACTAAAAATACAACAGGTAATCCAAAGGATTCGCTTCTGACTCAAGCACAAGCTGATGCTTTATCAACATCTTTAAATTTGGGTTATACTTCACCAATTTCTCAGACTAAAGCAGACAGTTTTTTCTCTACGGATACTTCAGCAGCTGTAGCGGATATAAATGCTCTAACACTTCCTGCAGGTGCTAAATTATCACAGTGTCAATTTGATGCACTTGTTTCATTGCGATTTAATTGTGGTAGGGGTGTGCTTGATACTGTGGATGTGAAAAGTATGCTTTCATATCCACAAATATATTCAACATTTGTAGGATTTATTTCTACAAATGAGCTCGATTATTGTTCAAGATTAGTCAGCAAAGCATTTTCATATGATAGAACCTTACAACCAAGAAGAAATGCAGAAGCAACTTTATTTTGCTCAAGCATGAGATATACTCACAAATATCCAGTATATACATTATAATTTAATCAAATATTCTGTAAAATAACGTTTCAGACAGTAAGAAGGAAGATTAGCCTTTAGGCTGATCTTCCTTCTTACTTAATGTTTAAAGCGAAAACATCATTTCATTTAATCAGTAGCTTTTTTTAGTTCAAAAACAGTAGCTTCTAGCATCAAAATGAGTCTATCATTATTAACAACTAAAAAACTTATAGGGATAGAAAATCCTGAAGAATAAGATGATACGGATATTGCTCTTACTTCATCATTTATGTTTAGGCTTGACAGATCAATTTTATACAATCTATAAAAAGAGTCCTTGTTGTAACATATTGCTGTAATATTATAGATTGGATTTTGTAGTTCATATTGATAAGGCTCATAGTTTTCTAGTCCTATTGATGAAAAGAAGTCTTTATTAATTATAATTTCATCATCAATAATTTTTTGCCCTGTAGGATATTCAGAAGCATCATTCCATGAGTTTGCAAATCCTAAAAGCTTTTCAACTTTCCAAGTACCATAGATGAATTTTTCTGTTTCACTATCCAAATCTAATTTGCCTAAAAAAGGTTCAGATGTATTAGTTGGAATAATAATATCATCATCTTTTTTTTCATCTTCTGTTGGTGAATTACTATTATTTGCATTTATCTCTTGCTTTATAACAGTATCTAATGATGATTCAGCAGTAGATGTCTCTTTTGCAAACCCATCATTTGGATTTTTTGATACAGATGCATTACTACACCCAATCAAATAGGTGGATAGTATAGATAAAAATGTAAATATTAATATTTTCCTTCTCATTTTCCCCTCCGAATTATGGTTTATAAGTTATTATAAACCATAAAAAGTAATTGGTAAACAGATTCTTTTGTTTTAAGGTACCGGAATATGAATAAATAAAAAAGGAGCTGTTTCAGCTCCTTTTTGTATAAAAAGTTTATGCTTCTGTATGTGATTCGGATAACGCTTGCTGTTTGTTAAATAACTTAGCATAGTTAGGTGCATATACAATTAGATACATAACTACGCATAAAACGGCAGCAGCGATACCGTCAAAAACGGAATGTTGTTTTAAGAATACAGTTGCTAAACAGATAAGGACACAAAGGACGAATGAACCACGTCGAATCCAGCTTTTATTCTTTAAGCTAGCAGATTGCATAATTGCAATGTGTATTCCAATGGAGTTAAATACATGGATGCTTGGACATACATTTGTTGACGTATCTGAGGCATATAGATTCTTAACGATATCGACTAAGAAGTTGTCTCTTGCAAATGTAGTTGGTCTTAAATCCTGACCGTTTGGCCAAATCGTGTAGATTGCTAAACAAATTGTCATACCGATAAAGAGAAAGGCACAACATTTGTAGAAGTCTTCTTTTGAAGTAAAAAGAAAATACGCAATGACTCCAGCGATGTATATAAACCAAAGATAGTACGGAATGACAAACAATTCATTAAATGGAATGAAATCATCTAGTCGTATGTGTACAGAAGTATAATTTGCAGTAATTGTTTTTTCTAAATAGAAAAACCACGGGAAATAGATAAACATGTAGAGGAGTACCCATGCATGTTTGTATTTTTTTAATAAATTTGTTATAACGTTGCCCTTTTGGGGTGTGCGGTGAGACGTTGTTTGCTTTGTTTGATTCAACGGTATGCCACCTTTCTCTAAAATAAATGAACTGTTCAATATACTAATACCATATGTGATTATAGCATAGGATAGGTAGGGGTGCAATGGATGGAAAGCTTAAGATTTCTTAATAATTTCTAAAGTTTGTGGTGCAAAACTTTGTTGCGTTTTGAAGCGTCTTCGCTACTGCCCTATAATACGAAATACACTACACGCCTAAGTGCTTCGTTATCGTTTACATACAGTTGAAAGATGCTTAGGAATGCTTGAAAGATTTTTTATTGCTATATCAGAAGGGGATACATAGAATCATGGAATAAATTTATAAATTGGTAGTAAATTAGTATTAATTTGAAATTTTTGATTGATTTATGGTTATTTTTGTTGTATAATCGTTCCAACCGGTTTGAGTACTAATTTTTACTAATTATTTTGAGATTTTCCTAGGTATATCTCTCATTCAAGGGAGGAACATTATGTTCAAAAAATTTTTATCTTATATTTTTATAGCTAGTATTATTGTTTCAAGCATTACAACTCCAATATCTGCATCAGCAAATGCACCTAAAAGTGATTATGTGATTCTTAAACAAACGGAGGACTCTGTTATTGTAGAAACAAAGGAAATGACTACACAAGAAGCAAATCTTAAACAATCAG
>NZ_JAVBNS010000004.1:0-66054 GCF_031551385.1 Anaerosporobacter sp. | reverse complement strand
ACCTTCGCTGTTTTTTTATTTTCTGAACTTGTAGATGATTATAGCTTACTCTTTTTATAATTACATTGTAATCCATCCACAATTTTTCGACAAGTTTTTTATTACTCTATCACAAAAGAAATTAGATTCTTGGTTACTCTGCAATCAACATATCATTTTCAAGTATATGCTCGATTAGCCATTTTGTAAGGAACTCAATGATGTCATCAATTACATACTCTGTATTCTCATCAATTCCATCAATATCATAGGCATCTAGCTTATCTCTGAATTCTTGATGCTCTACCTTTTGTGTAAACATTCTTTTATAATTAATGCTTTCCATATACTCTTCTTCATCTTCAAAATGCTTAATTGTATACTCTTTTAGGTTATGTAATAGATGTTTTACATTATCATATTTATCTGGTATAAATTCATTGTTTTTTAGCTGGTATGTTTCTTCTGCAATTTCAAAAAGCTTTCTATGTTCATCATCAATCATTTTTATTCCTGTTAGGTATTCGTCTTTCATTTCGTACATAATTGTGTTCTCCTTTTTGATTTATTAAGTTATTCGTGTTGGTTCGTTTTGTTTGTAATTTTAAAAATAGTAATCGTTACTGTTTTATTTCATATTACATCTTTTTTGACTTTTCGTCAATAGGTTTCTATGCTAATTTTTCGTCTTAATCTTATAATTCCACTTAAATTTAAAAAAAACAACGTGGTCCAGCATCGTTGAGAGGCGTGTTGGGTTCTGTTAGTGCGACATTTTTGGATGAGATCAAACCAATGACAATCTGTTACTGATAAATTCTATGGATAGTCCATTGAGTATGTCAAATCCATTTCTGATAGTCTATGAAGTATAACACTTTAACTCGAAAGGCAGGTTTATAGTAAACTACCCTAATGTCAAACATTCATCAGTATCTTGATTGCTTTACTTCATGTACACAGATTGTCTCACATTTCAATCAACAATAGGAACGCTATAGTAATCCATTTGCATTGTGTGCACAATACAAATCAGGACTTGTCGCATCAGCACAAGTCCCAAAATGTATTTTATACTCAACACTATTCGTTTAAATAAAAATATTAATTATGACCAATCATTAACTCACCTTTAAAAACTTTATTTATATAAACATCATTTCCCAAAATATACAAATCATTTTTTTCTTTGTATATTATAACTTTGCTATAGCCTATCTTTGTTATGTGATTATTAAAACATACTAATAAATCACCTGTTTTAGAACTATGCAAGCCACATTTCTGAGACAATTTTTCTATATCTTCAATAGAGTTATATCTAGCATTTATTTTATATGTTTTCAAAATAAACACGCGGTAAAAAATGAGACATAAAATAATAGCTATTGCTATGCTAAATATTAAGTTTATAAACAGTTCTTGAGTATCAATTGATTGTTTAAATATCCAATTATATATTATCTCTCCAACAATATCTATAAAAAAAGCTACCATAAAGAGATTAAATGTAATACTCCTATTAACCATTTTTTCCAATTTATTAACCATCATTGATCACCTTTTCTTTATTATATCTAAAAACGCTTGTACTAATGTAATTGTTCTTAAAATATTAAATTCTTCTATGTGAACTCCCAGTTTTTCTTTCCCTCTATCAAGAAAAACAAATTATTTCTATTAGCATTATATTCTTATGAAATTCCGGGTTTATTTTTTTTATCTACAGAAGAGATAAAATTCGAAACAATGCATGTCAAAATGCAAAAAACTGCTCCTTTTAAATATTCATGCGTTATATACCCAAATATTAAAGTACCAAGTAATACCGATACTAATCTTACTAACCATATTTTTTTGTTTTTCATTTGGTAATCCTACTCCTTAATAATTATTTTTTATTTTCAAACACTTTTATTATTTTTCTGTTTTAATTGTTTTAATTGTTTCTACAATATTAAAATAATACCTATTTTTTTGGGTATACTACGATTACCACATTAATACGCCAAATCACAACAAATCTTGCATTCATATATTTCTTCTAAATATCTTATCCAAATCTCTTAGGTTAACCATATTCTTTTCTAGTCTATATCAACCTATTATTAAGTGATTTTTTGAATTCACTAACATATTATTACCTTCCTTTGCATTTGTCAATATATTCAAGAAATATTATAGGTTTCTCTCTACGTTAATTTTTTGTCTGAAAAGACCCTATATGGTTCGCATCGTTGAGAGGCGTGTTGGGTTCTGTTAGGATTATTATGGTAATACTACTGACCATATATTTATAAGCATATGAAATACAATAGGAACCAGATAGGTTTTATATTTACAATATAAATTTCCTTGAATATAGCCTAAAATAATACAATCCAATGATTGTACAATATTCAAATGGATAATTCCAAAAACTACTGCTTGGAATAAATTAGCCTTATATTCAGGCATTACATTTAATGCTCGTTTAAATATCAACCCTCTAAAAAGTAATTCTTCTGCTATTGGTGCCAATACCGTTAAATAAAAAATTGACAATGCAGTTTTTCTTATTGCTAACGTATTCATATTTTCTTTATATTCATACAGAACATCAATATTAGTTGTTTTATGTATAAATGATATGAGTCCGCTGAACAAAATCTGGTATATTAATGTAATCACTATTACACGAATAATAACTTTCCAATTTACCCCTGCTATTATCTCTGTTATCTTAATTTCATGTTCCTTTTTTAGAATATGTAGATAAACAAAAATCCCCACAAAACTAGATAGCACAACCACCAAAAGATCTTCTGAAATGTTTAATTCTTCATAACTAATATATTCACGAAAGAACGGTGTTATATTCAAAACTAGTGCTACTATCATCTGTAATCCTAGATAAATAAGCAGTGGTTGTAGACAATTCAGGTAGATTCCCCATTTTCTATTTTCCCTCAGTATTTTAATCATTTTCTGTTTATGTTACTCCTTGTTTTTTATTTATCTCCTAAGTAGATGGAAAAAGCTATGAGTGCCCTACTTATAGCTCAAATAGTGGTTTTCTTTTAGCAATATAGGAACAAATTATTTGTAATCACCATTATATATATGGTTATCAAGTATATACTCTAATAATAACTTCTCTTGCAAAATTCCATAATACTTTACATACGCGTTCTGCTTATTTACTTCTGCTTTCTTCACTTCTAATTGCGTTGCTCTCCCTAAATTATATTTTTTTACAACTGCATTATATTGCTTACTGTAATATATTATCTCACTTTGACTTGTTGATAGATTCAAAACAGCTTCCTTATAATCTGTATAAGCAACATTAACATACTGGCGTATGTCATTTATTAATATTGTTCGTTGTATATCATATCCATTAATCATATACTTGATTTGTGTTTTACTTGATTCACTTGTCAAATCCCCCATATAATCGGTATATGCATTTATGTAATATTTTAATTGTATTAATTGAGGATTTTTCAAAATAAACGCGTAAACTAAATCTTCCTCTTTATATCCTTTACTACTTTCCGTATATTCCAATACATATTTACTATTTTTATTCATTGTATCTCTTGCAATACTATTGTAAATTAACTGATATGTATTGTTACAAGTTCGTATCGATGATGTATTGCTACTTCTTTCAATCTCAAGCTTTTCTAAACCAGTCTGATTTACTAATCCTAATTTAACCTTCTTTTCTTCTATTATAATCTGAACATCTAGTAAGTTCTCATATGAATTATAATAACTCTTCTGTTCTTTTAAAACCATCATATTTAATAGATTTTTTACTACACCAAATTTTAACTGCTCTATTTCATAATCTAATATACATTGCTTATTTTCACTATAAAATTTATTCAAACTTGCATTTAGAACAGCCTCTCTATAACTACTGCTCGCACTATCTAATGAACTTGTTCCTGTATTAAGTTGCTCCTGTAAAACAGCTACCTGATAATCAATCTCCTGTATTCCTTTTTCTATTTCACCTAAACGTTCTTTATACTTCTCTTTTGATTGATTATAGGAGTCATATTCTTCTTGCAGTTCTTTTTTTAATTTTAATAATTCTGTCTTTACATTTTTTATATAAGACATCCCACTCTCAAGTTCTCCTACATAGTCATAGCTATCTTGTTTCTTTTCATTAGCTAAAGTGCTATTACTTATATTTAGCATATACTGATTTTTAACTTGGCTCACATCTGTGCTAAACAACTCATACTCTGCTAATAATTGACTCAGCTTTGTAGTTTGTGATTGGTTATTACTTGTCGTATTTTCAGGGGTATATATTACATACTCAAATGAATCTGCCGCAGCTACTACAGATATCTTTCCTACAATACAAACCAAAAGCATCAGTATCAAAACTTTTTTCTTAATTTCCATAGCCACCTCATATCAGATAAATTAGTTTCTCAGACGTAATAGTCCAAGTATTTTTTAATTTTTAACAAGTAACTCTAACTTTTCGAGAACATATGATAATATCCTTTTTTGCTCTGTTATTATTTTGGCTTCGCAACTCATACCTGCCTTAATCTCAACTCTGCTACCGTCTTTTTCATAAAATCCACTTGTGTTCAACGTAGCTTCCACCAAATAATAGGCAGAACCACTTTGTGAATCAACTTTAATATCATTCGACACCTTTGTTATTGTTCCCGTAATATAACCGTATTCTGCATTTGGATAAGCATGTATATTAAACTTAACAGACATTCCTTCTTTGACTTTACCAATTTCGCTATTATTAACATAGATTCTCACCTTATATTGGGAGTTCTCATCTGGTAAAACAGACAACACTTCTGTTCCCGCTGACAATGTATTACCCTTTACCAAATCAATTGCCATGTTAACTTTTCCTGACCATTTTGCACGAATAAAACAAGAATCAATTGTTTTATTCAGCTTTTCAAGACTAGTTTCTAATTCACTTATTTTACTTTCATATGAAGTTATGCTCTGCATTGTTGTCGTCAATTCATTATTCTCATAAGTTACTACTTCACCATATTTGCTTGCACTATTCTCTGTATCATCATAGATATAATTCTGGTTCTCACTTAAATCAATTCCCTTTTTCTTATCAGTTAACGTTGTAACTGACTCTTGTGTAGCCTTTAATTTACCTTGAAGTTCTACAATATATTGAAGCTTATACTCCTTTAAAGCTTCCTTCTTGCTTTCCTCATTACTCTTTAGTAACTCATTTTTTGAAAGTGAACTGTCCTCTGAAAGTTGTAAATCCTTTAATTTTTGTTCTATTTCTGTTAATTGCTTTGTAACCTCAAGTAATGTGGATGTCTTATACTTATCAATGGCATCATATGCTTCCTCTTTTGCAATTCGCGATTGCTCCACTTCCCATGCTGTTACTGCAATATCTTGTAATTCTACATTTGTCTCATATGTCTTCTTAGCCGTTTCATAAGCTTGTTCTAGTTCTTCCTTCTTCTGCCTGTAGGTTTTGTACTGCATATAATATGTATTTTCTTCTTCGAAATAATTCTTATCCTTCTTTATACTTTTCTGTAAGAGCTCCAATTGTTTTTTCGCTTCATTATAATATTCAATTGCATTCTGTCCTTGCTCTTTCGATATTGATGTCTTAATTTCTGCTGCTTGATCCTCATATTTTTTTTCTAATGTCTTATAGTTACTTTGATACATAAGATACTTGTTATAATATTCCATATTGGAGCTTTTAGAAAACTTATTTACACCATTTTCAATACAAGAAATCAGAAGTTTTATATTACTAACTTCAGATTGATAATAACCTAATTGCTCCCCTACATAGTCCTTCTGGTTAGATATATTCTCTTTCTCATAGTCAAACTTTTTTTTCATTGAATCCAAATTTATCTTATAATTTTCGTATTTCGTATAATATTCTAATTCCTCTTTCTTTGAAAATAAATTGGAACCTTTCTGTAGAGATTCTTTATATCTCGTTGATAACTGCAAATACCCACTATACTCCTTAAGTTGCTCTTCACAATACTTTTTCTCCACTAACAATTCATCGTGGTTTATTATATATAGAAGCTCTCCTTCCTCAACACAATCTCCATCTTCAATATTAACTTCTTCAATTATTCCACCATATACATTACTGACTACTCCAACATTTTCATCTGGTCGAATCATTCCTGGAGAATCCACAACAATATCAATCTTCCCAAAATACATCCATACAAGAGCTACAATAAGTAACGCACTTATTATATAAATAAACATTGTAATAACTTTACTTGGTTTACTTTCATATACCTCTCGACTATCGGACATATCTTCCATCTTTATAATAATTGGTTTCATTGTACTTACCTCATTTACTCCTATGTAATAACGAAAACTTACTAACAGTTTTTCATAAATTGCTACTTATCTAATCAGTAATTTGACTCCATAATGTATAGTACTGACCTTGCTTCTCTAGCAACTCTTTATGATTACCTTCTTCTATAATTTTTCCTTTTTCCATTACATATATCTTGTCACACTTTTTAATCGTGCTCAGTCTATGTGCAATAATAATTTGTGTGGTTCCTGTTAAATATTCTTCAATTGTTTTTTCAATTGCACATTCTGTAATAGAATCCAGATTACTAGTAGCCTCATCCATAATCAAAATGTCTGGTTTTCGTAAAATAGCTCTTGCAATAGCAAGTCGTTGTCTCTGTCCACCAGATAGATTTGACCCATTCTCCTCCAGTCTTGTCTCATATCGAAGTGGCAGTTCATTGATGAACGTATGTGCTTGCGCTTTTTTCGCCGCATCAACTACTTCCTCTACTGTTACATCATCCATTCCTAACATCAGATTTTCCATAATACTTCCACTAAATAAAAATGTTTCCTGTGGTATATAGGCAATACGATCTCGTAACACATCTAATTTAATATCCTGTATATTATAATCAGACATAAGGATTTCCCCATTCTCTGTCTGATACATATTAAGTAGAAGCTTTGCTATCGTAGATTTTCCAGAACCACTCTCCCCTACCAACGCAATTCTTTCGCCTTTGTTAATTGATATATCTACATTCTCTAGTACAGGTTTTCTAGTTCCATAACGGAATGTTATATTTTTGATTTGTATATCACCATTTAATGAAGATAGTTCAATCTTTCTTTCTTCATTCTCAAGCTTTTCTTTTTCTAAATCAAGAATCTCTCCGAGTCGCTCTGATGCCACAATTGCCGTCTGCATCTGTGGCTGTAAATTAATAAGGTTTTTTACGGGATCTAGGAAATACATCAGCAAAGAATTGAATGTTATTAACTGCCCTATCGTCAAATTACCTTTAATAACATTAAATCCTCCTATCCATAGGATAACAATCCCCCCAGTTAGTTCAACAAAACCAACCAAAGAACCTTGTATATTAGCTACCCAACTTAATTTAAAAATACTTCTTAACAATACAATAAATTTGTTCTCTGTATTTAAATGCACTTTACGTTCCGCATTAAATGCCTTAACTGTTTGTATCCCGTTCAAGGATTCAATCATATAAGATGTTAATTGTGCGTTATTTTCCATTTGCTTTTCATTTAATTTTTTATATATCTTATTAAAACTAAAAACTATTATAAAATATAGGATTAATATTATTATTGTTACCCCAAACATATAGGCATTCTGCATATATAAGATAATTCCACCTGCAATTGCCATAAGAGTATCAATCATAATTGTTAATGTTGCTCCTGATATCGCATCACGAACTTTTGATGCATCATTAAATCTTGAAATAATCTCCCCAACTTTTCTTGTTCCAAAAAAATTCATAGGTAACTCAAGAACATGATTGTAATAACCTAGTAATAAAGCAATATCTAATTTTTGACTCATATATAACAAAAGATGCGAACGTACCGCACCTAATAATATCTTGAATAAATTTAATAAAATGATACCTATTGATAATATATGCAGCGTTTTTGTCAAGCCATCTGCCAATATATCATCAATTAATATTTTGAAGTAAAACGATCCAAAGATACCAAGTATCGTTATTATAAGCGATGCTATAAAAATATTAATTAGTAATTTTCTTTGTGGAATTAGTAGATGAAAGAATCTAGAAACAATTCCTTTCGTTTCTTTACCCTTCTTAAATTCAACATTCGGTACTACAAAGATTAATACTCCACTCCATTGATATTTGGGTGGTTTCTCTTTCACTTCACCAAAAAATTCTTCTGGTGTAAGTTTAACAATTCCTTTTGCTGGGTCTGCTATTATAACTTGTTTCTTTGTTATTTTATGTATGACAACATAGTGTAACAGAGCTCCATCAGCTATGACATGAGCGATACATGGTAATGGAAATTCTGAGAAGAAAGCATCTTTATCACCTTTTACACCTTTTGCCGTAAAACCAAGCTGTTCTGCCGCCTTGATTATTCCATATACATTTGTTCCTTGTTTATCCGTTCCAGCAACTTCTCGAATCTTAGATATTGAAGTTAAAAGCCCCTGTTGTTTTGATATTGTTGCAAGGCATGCTGCCGCACAATCTGTTATATCATGCTGTTTTATACAATAAAATTTATGGAACATTTTATTTCTCCCTTTTCATCTGTAATTAAACTTATATAAAACTACATTGAAGTATAGCTAATAGATCAATGTAGTTTTATATGTAGTATTAATTTAAGTATTGTTATCTTTACTTACGTTTTTTTTCTTTATAATAACAAATAGCAATTACTACAAATGAACCAAAACATATTAATGTAGTATATTTAAGTAGTACTATATTATTACTTAACATCTGAATAATGGAAGATAAAAATGAAAGACCTGCCATTATCATTAAATAGAGTAAATGTATCTCTTTTTTTTTCATTTGATTATGCTCCTTAGTGACTACTTTACATTACTAACTATTACTGAGATTCCACCTCCTACTGTTGCTACACCCTTAACTATAGCGACACCTCCACCAATTTTACTTGCAGTAGCACATACTATTACACCACCAATAACTTCAGCAACACCACACACCACTCCAGCAACACCAGACACTACTCCCCAAAATGTTCCTCCGTCAATCAGTATAAGTTCATCTAAACTTAAATTCATAAATTGATTATTAACTGATAATTCCATTTATGCTTCCCCCCTATCTATTTTTTTGTTGCATTATCAAGTAAACCTGCTCCTATATTAATCATCTGTGCCGTGGCAGCAATACCCCCTACTATTTTACTACCTGGTGGTAAAACAACCCCTGCCGCTACTCCTACTGCTGGCGCAATCGCTATACACACTGTTCCTACAACAGCTTGAACTACTTCCCAAGCACCTCCTCCATCGTATGCAAGCATTTCATAATTGCTTAACTCAATAAACCCATTATCAATTCCAACTAATTCCATTTCTTCTTTTCCTCCTAGTATTTTTATATGTAAACAGCTTTCCACGCGCGTCAATATTATAATAGAAAACTGGCTTTACTAATATCACTACAGAATGTTCGGACTAATTCCAACATAAATTTCAATTTCAGTATTATTCTTATCCTTATTATCTGCTGTCAATGTCATATTATAACCGACAGTAATTGGAACCAACTTATTTCTAGCAATATACTGATTTAATTCATTGCATGTCTCATCCAATAACGCTGGGTTTCCTTTATGCGTTACCTTAATTGCATTTGTAATTTTAAAATTCTTTTTAAATGAATAAATATTTCCCGTTAGAATTTCCTTATCTAAAGGTATTAGGATTTCCAAATCCAATATTGTATATCCCTTATTTGAACTTATTCCATGAGTAGCAGTTATTGTTTTCCCAACTATTTCTGCTCCTGATTCCTTTATATAACTATGCATTTCTGTAAGTACTTGTTCAATTTCTTGTTGGGTTACATTCTTCCTAATTGATAACAAGTTTTTTTCTTCTATTTCTTGATTTTCTAATAATTCCATCTAATCTTCCCTTCTCCCATACACAAAAAGTATACGTTTGTTTACATTCTACATTTTTTAACACAGTCAAACTATATCCTATATTTCCCTATGAGTCAACTTGTTTTTTGGTTTTTTTTGTATTTTCACTTTAAAATACAAATTATCTCGTTTTTTTTCACTTGCAAACAGTTGCTATTACAAGCTTTATCCACCATTATTAATCTAACCAATTTATTTTCCTGTACTTGTACCCTTTTACATACCATTATGCTTAATATTTCATAGGATTTCTTCTAAATTTCCACCATTTCAAAACAAACGCAACACAAGCAAAAAAAAGGAAAGCCTCAATAGTTCCACACTATCCCAGTCTTCCCTTTGCTTTCCCTTTACGAATCTATCTCCGCCAATGTCTTAAACGTATAACCCATCTCTTCCCACTTCGTTAACAACTCATCTAAGATTTCTCCATTCGTCTTCGATGTGCTATGTAGTAAAACGATAGCCCCGGGGTGGATTCTCTTTAATAATTTATTAAATGCTTCCTCCTTCGATGGTTGGCTATCTACGTTCCAGTCAACATAAGCCAGACTCCAGAAGAATGTCTTATATCCCATATCCTTTGCCATCTGTAAGTTACTTATACTATACTTTCCTTGTGGTGGACGATAATATTTGCACATCTTTTGACCTGTTATCTCTTCAAATAGAGTTTCTACATCAACCATCTCTTTCTCAAACTCTGATTTATCCGAAATCGCCCCCATATCTCGATGATGGTAGGTATGGTTTCCTACGGTATGCCCCTCTTCTACCATACGTTTCACGATATCTGGACTTGTTTCAAGAAAATGTCCTACTACAAAGAAAGTTGCTGATACATTATGTTTCTTCAATGCATCAAGAATTGGTGCTGTATTTCCATTCTCATATCCACAATCAAAGGTCAAATAAATCACTTTATCCCCACTCGTCCCCATGTAATAGGCATCATATTGTTTCATTTCATCAGGAGTTGCATTTCCCGTTGGCGGCTGTCCTTCCGTAGAAAAACCTAATCCCCAGTTCTCACTTCCCGATTGGACTGATTGTTTTCTATTACTCCATGTAGTAACAAATTTTCCTGCTCCTGCACCTACAAAATACAGCATCATATAGACAATGCCAAGCACTATAAGAGGCTTATAATTTTTCTTCATACTACACCTATAAAACACCTTTTTATAAATATATTATTTTTTTATCCATTTATGCCGTATCTTTGCAAATTGATTTATTGTTTGACAATCCCGCCTCCTTTATGCTAGAATGACGTAGAACAAATTGAATATATATTCTGACTTGTCCTTTACCGCCGGGTAAAGTTAAACTAAGCGTCAGACTTCATATCGTTAGGCCATTGAAGATATGAAGTTCTGGCGCTATTTTTATTAGAAAGGCATGGTTATTTTTATGAAAGATTCCACAATTTTAAAAGACTTTGCAAAGTATGCATCGCTAAATGTTCTTGGTATGATTGGTCTGTCCTGTTATATCTTAGCGGACACATTCTTTGTTTCAAAAGGTCTCGGCGCAAATGGGCTGACTGCCCTAAATCTTGCAATTCCCATCTACAGCTTTATTAATGGAAGTGGTCTAATGCTTGGTATGGGAGGTGCTACAAAATACTCTATTCTAAAGAGTCAGGATAAGACAAAAGAAGCAAATCATACATTTACAAACACTATTTTGCTTACGCTTGGACTTGCTGCTATCTTCTTTTTCATGGGTATCTTCTTCTCTAGTACTATTACACGCTTACTAGGTGCAGATGAAGTTGTTTATCAGATGACAAAGACTTATCTACGAGTGATTTTGTTGTTTACTCCAATGTTTATGTTAAACAGTATGCTATTATGTTTTGTTCGAAATGATGGTGCTCCTCAACTTTCGATGCTCGCAATGATTGGCGGAAGTTTATCGAATGTTATCCTTGATTATATCTTCATATTTCCTTTTAACATGGGTATCTTTGGTGCTGTTTTTGCAACAGGACTTGCTCCTATCATTAGTATATTTATTATGTCTCCATTTTTCTTTAAGAAGAAAAACCACTTTCATCTTATCAAATGTAGACTTTCAGGTGTAATGATTCGCAATATTTTATCA
Source organism: Anaerosporobacter sp. (assembly GCF_031551385.1). Taxonomy (GTDB): domain Bacteria; phylum Bacillota; class Clostridia; order Lachnospirales; family Lachnospiraceae; genus Anaerosporobacter. The sequence continues at coordinate 53,967 of NZ_JAVBNS010000004.1, read as the reverse complement.
ACTGGTTTGCCTTCGTTAATTACAGAGGTATCCTCTGGTATTGTTATTATTGTTTTCAATAAGATTATATTAGGATTACAAGGAAATATTGGTGTTGCTGCATATGGCGTTATTGCAAATCTTTCGATTGTAGTCATCTCTATCTATACAGGCATTGCTCAAGGAGTTCAACCTATTATAAGCAATAACCATGGTATAGGAAATCAAAAGAATACGAAACAGATTCTACGGTACTCCTTAGTAACTGTACTTATAATTTCTGCCCTTGTCTATGTTTGCGTATTCTTTGGTGCAGATTCCATCACTAGCGTATTTAATAGTGAACATAATTCAACTTTACAAAGCATTGCTATCACAGGGTTACGCATTTACTTTACGGCTTGTATGTTTGCTGGATTTAACATTATCCTTTCTGTTTACTTTACATCAACAGAACGTGTACTTCCAGCACACATTATCTCTATCCTACGCGGATTTATTATTATTATCCCTATGGCATTCTTATTATCTGCTATAGCAAGCATGACTGGTGTTTGGCTTACATTTCCTTTAACGGAAATGATTGTAGCAATCGTTGGAGTTGTTTTATATCTACGCTCTAAAAAAGCGACATATTGTAACGCTTCTTAATTTGAAAACGATTCAATCTGTTGCTGTAAATGTTTTGTGTGAACAATAACACTAATTACAAATATGCCGTAAATATTAGCATGGACTAATATTTACGGCATATTCTACTATTTTACTCTCTACTATTAAGCAATCCTTCCAGATATTTGGCATATCCACACCACAGATCTACATCTTCTCGGAGTTCTCTGATATATATTTCCTGATCTAGCACATCCGATAATGCATTATTGTATTTCTCTAAGAGCTGTTCATATGCTAGATTATTCATCTCTACCAAACGTAATAATCGCTTTGAATAAATCTCCGTCTGTAACAATCTCAAATCTTCCACCTTGAAGTTCAACCAAACTCTTCACAATTGCAAGACCAAGTCCTGCACCTTCTGAATTTCTTGATTTATCACCTCGTACAAATCGCTCTGTAATCTCGCTTATATCAAAGTCAAGTTCTTCTTTTGACATATTCTTTACTTCGATTTGTGTTATTGATTCACTTACGATAACATCAACGTAAGCTTTTCGATTTGGCATCGCATACTTAATTATATTTACAAATAAGTTTTCAAATACTCGATAGCTCTTCTGTCCATCTAATTCTAGCATTACCTTTTCTTCATTAGAACGAATGTTAATTTCAATTCCTGCTTCTTCTAACTTCTCAGCTAACTCATACTCAACTTGCTTTATCAAGGAAAGAACATCTACGGTTGCTAGTTCCACTTCCATGTTTCCACTGTTTGCTTTGCTGACTTCAAACAAATCTTCAATTAATTGCTTTAATCGTTGTGATTTCTTATCCAATGTTTCAATATATGATTTTCTCTCTTCCTCGTTAATTTCCTCATTCTTGAGTAAATCGATATATGTGATAATTGCTGTTAGTGGTGTTTTTAAATCATGCGATACATTCGTTATTAGTTCCGTCTTCATATTCTGGCTCTTTACTTCTTCTTCAACCGCTTTCTTAAATCCACCTTGAATTTTTGTTAAATTCTCTTTTATTGGCTCAAATACTCCTAAATCTCTTGACTCTGTTACATTCAGATTTCCTTTTGCTAAAGAATCTGTAATAGTAACAATACTGTCATAGTTCTCTCTCAATGCATTCACTCTCTTTTGCAAGAAGAAGAATAGTAAGATTGTATATATCACTAAAACAAAAACTCCAAAAAACCACATAAGACATAGCGCTGTAACAATAATAAAGTTAACCGACAATATCTTAACCAGATATTTGTTTGCTGTGTCGTTAACATCAATTGCTGTTATCTTGCTAATAAAATTCTTAAACTTTCGAATACACCAGCTAATCATACGAATTACAAGTACATTTTCTATACAGTAACGCTTTAATCCTTTTACAAATAACTGCTTTATTGCTAATGTCAAAATGGCTATTGTTCCAAGAATTCCAATCCATAATCCAATATTAAGAATTGGTACAATTTTATCTGTAATTCCTAGTTGCACAAACTCTTTCGCTAAATGCCCTGTATACGTAGCATGAATGATTTGACACATATAGAATATCAGTGTAATATCTGCAATCGCTAAGAACGAGGCTACTTCACATGGCACCTTGGATAACATTCCTGTTCCTAATTTGCAAAGTTTCTTGCTAGACAATACGAATGTCAGTAACATAATGATACCTACTATTCCTGCCAACATAATTAGGAATCCACTATTCTCATAGATTCGAAATGCTCCTTGCTCCTTCCCGCTCATATAATAGATATGATCATATCGTTGCAATTCTTTTGGTACTGCAAAATGAAATGTTACATCATTAATCTGACTTATTAATGCTTTACTACCATAATTGTCTCTAAATCTTTGTCTGAAATAATCAATCTGTTCCGTTACTCCATCTTCATCCATTGCAAAGCCGTCTTTTATCGTAACGTTCCCGTCTTCATCAAAAACGATTGTTACATAGGTATCGTATTCAGCCTTTGTCTTTTCGCTAAATGTCCAATCATACGAAGTAATTTCTTTACCCGATTTGTTATCAATAACTTGGTATTTTAGGTTATGGTTATATTTGACAATTGCATCAGATATATCATCCATCTGACTATTAAATTCATATGCTATCTCTTCAATGGAATATCCTCTATAATCATTATATTCATAGGTATACGATTCTGCTATCGCTGTCGTTTCCTCTACATCTTCTATATAGTCATCTTCACGATCTTCCACTATCTTAACATCACTATCTATTGTAACTTCCTTAGACTTAACACCTAGATAGACTTCCGAAGGTTGCAGTTCCTTACCTGCTCTCTCTTCTGCCACATCGACATAGAGAGAATAGGCATACTCTGATAGACGTCCACTAAACCATTCTTGCTTATATGGATACTTCGTTTCTCGCTCTACTACTTTCTCAAAATAATCATAGGAATTCACGATAACTCCTGCAAATATAATGATTACTGCTGTTAATATTATACTTCCTATTACTTTACTGCTTTTCGATTTTGTATCCAATTCCCCACACCACCTTTAAATATTTCGGTTCCCTTGGGTTTATCTCTATTTTTTCACGAATCTTTCTTATATGAACCATAATGGTATCGGTTGTGATTGCTTTCTCGTTCCACACTCTTTCATATATTTCTTCTGGTGAAAAAACTCTCCCAGGGCTTTTTATTAATAGTTGCACAATCTTAAATTCAAGTGGTGTCAACTTGACGATATTTCCGTCAACTCTTACTTCCACCATATCCTCATCTAACTCAAGTCCTCCGATTGTATATACATTACTTTTCGGAGCTTCCTCCACTACTTTAAGATATTTTGCATATCTTCTTAACTGCGAATTCACTCTCGCCAGTAGGTCCATCGGTACAACTGGTTTTGTCACATAATCATCTGCCCCTATGTTTAGTCCCGTTATCTTATCCATATCTTCCGATTTTGCTGATAACATAATTACTGGGAAATCAAACTTCTCTCTTAGTTTCATTGTCATTGTGATTCCATTCATCTTTGGCATCATGATATCTACAATTGCTAGATGTATTGTTTCTTTCTCAATTACTTCTAATCCTTCTACTCCGTTCGATGCTCCAAATACTTGATACCCTTGATTTCTTAGGTATATACTGATTCCCTCTAATATCTCTTTATCGTCTTCCACCACTAATATCTGATACATGCCTCTTCTCTTGCTCCTTCCATACAACTATCCTTTCTTATATGTTAGTACAGCATGCCTCATTATACAAGAACCTTCCTAAATATAATTGCATGAAACATAGTTTTCTCACCTCCATGGTTTAGATTAATTGACGTACTTGTGTACTATATTTTAGAAGCAAAACTTTTTAGGTTTTCTATGCTTCTTCGCTGCGGTATGATAACACGAAACACGCTACATACCTTAGTGCTTCTACGTGTGTACGAGTAGGTATCGCAGTTTTGCAGAACCGCCTTCGATTCGGCATCCTGCCTCAGCTCAGGCTGGCTCGGCGTCCATGCCTCGCCTTCTTAGGTTATTCATGTACACACTAAGAAGTACTATGGTATTTCGCTATCGTTTCTTAAGAGTGTTCTTTACTCTTTGTTTTCATACCGCAGCGAATAAGCAAGTGTAAGTTACTAAGTTTTGCTTTGCTACTTTGTTGGTACACAAGTACTGTTAATTGGCGAATAAATAACTATTTTTAGGTTTTGTAAGTAACTTTATCTTTTGATATTTGAATCTTAAAAGAGTTTTTTTACTCCTTGCTTCTTACATATGTAATAATAACTAGAAAATCTAAATATGAAATGGTGTGTTTTCTTAAGAAATTCTAAAGAAAATCTATGAATAAGGTGGTTGCAGAACTTTTGCTGAACCCTTACGCATTTATCTGTGATATAATTTACTAAATCAGAAGTTAAAGGAAGGATTGATTTGAAATGATAATTGAATTAAGAGACGATTTAAAAGTTGATGAATATAACAAGTTAAGAAAATCTATCGGTTGGGATGTTAAAGAAGCAAACCTAGTAGAAGATGCAATACAACGTAGTACTATTGTTAAAAAAGCAATGATTCATAATGAAGTTGTTGGTATGGCTAGAGTTATAGGCGATGGAATCTATTATTTGATAGTTGATGTAGTTGTACGTTTAGAATATCAGAAAAATGGTATTGGTAAAAAAATCATAGATGCAATAACATCAGAAGTTGAAAGTCGAACGAAAGAAGGACAAACTAGTAGTATAAATCTAGTATCAATGAATGGTAAAGAAGCCTTTTATGAAAAATGTGGTTTCGAAAAAATACCAATGGGATATACAGGGTACGGCATGATTAAAAGAATTAAAAAAGTTTAATAGAAATCTAGTACAATAGTTGATTTTACCAAATCAGAATTTATATGGAGGTATTACAATTGCCAGTGAAAATTATAGAAAACGGAAAAGTTTTAATAGAAACAGAACGGCTTATAATTAGAGAAATGGTGCAATCCGATTATGAAGCATTGTGTAGAATATTATGTGATGAGGACGTAATGCGTGCTACTTATGAAAGTGCATTCAGCCATGAAGAAGCACAAAGTTGGCTTAACAGACATCTTAAAAGATACGCAGAGTATGGTTTTGGACTTTGGGCTGTTGTATTAAAAGAAGCAAATGTAATGATTGGTCAATGTGGCTTGACTATACAAGGCTGGCGAGAAAGAGAAGTCTTGGAAATAGGATATTTGTTTCAAAAAGCGTATTGGCACAAAGGTTATGCAACAGAAGCAGCAATTGCTTGTAGAGAATACGCTTTCTCGGTTCTTAATGCAAGTAGCGTTTATTCTATTGTTAGAGACACAAATATAGCCTCACAAAATGTTGCTGTTCGAAATGGTATGAAGATTATTGATAAAGATACTAAGAATTTTAGGTCTGTAGATATGGAGTTCTTTCTGTATTCTGTAGAACGAGCAAGTATTGCAATTGATGACGTATTAGATGTAAAAGTAGTTAAACCATTTAGACATGAAACACTTGAAGAACGGGCTGCCGAGTTTAATGGAAAACTAAATTTGGACGGCGAGTATGACTGGGGTGAATCTGTATGAAGAGAAGTTTGGATATAAATTACTAAATCAGAATTGTGGAGGCTTACAATATGAATAATAACGATAATATATATAACATTGATACCGATGTTGAAGCTGTTATAACGAGTTTTAATCAACAAGATATGATTTTAGAAGCTGTTGAATCTTTATGTAATCAAACATTATTACCAAATAGAATTATTATTGTAGATGATGGTTCTACGGATGAATGTTCAATTAATGTTTTAAAAAGTATTGAAAATAATTCTAGTCTACCTATTCCAGTGACTATCCATTATAAAAAAAATGGAGGTGTTTCATCTGCAAGAAATATCGGAATTAAAAAGGCTAAAGCTTCCATCGTTTTAGTTCTTGATGGCGATGATAAACTTGAACCAACTTATATAGAGCATGTAAGCAGATTGCTTCGTGATAATCCCTTGATGGTTGCGGCTTCATCTTGGATGCATACCTTTGGAATTTTAGATGCTATTGTCTGCCCTACTGGTGGGAACTTATTACCATTCCTATCTCGTAATTGTTGTCCAGCAACGCATATTCTTCGACGAGAAGCATTTGAACGATGTGGGGGGTATGATGAAACCATGCGTTCTGGTTTTGAAGATTGGGATTTCTTTTTAAGTATGTTAGAAACTATGCCCGAAGCATATATTGGAATTATTTAAAAGCCATTGATTAATTACCGTACAAATCCTGTTTCAGCTAATGTCAAAAGTATGAATAAACGGCTGGAACTAATGCGTTTCATAATTGAAAAACATATCAATAGTTATCACACGCATATCGCAGAGGCATTATTGGGTATCGAATCAATATCAATTTTGAGGCTAAATGGCTGGGAAGATGAAATCGTTCATTCCATAGCAAACAATAATGAATTGAGTGAGGCATCAAAAAAATTTATACAAAATCCATCGTATGGTGATGGTGGAATGGCTTCTGCTGTTCGTATTGAGTCGTCTCATAATTAGAGGCACAAATATAGCCTCTCAAAATGAGGCTTATATGAAGTAAAGGAGGTATCCATATGGAACGAGTAGCACAGCAATGTAAACAATGTGGGCGAGAAATCTATTTTGATGGAATTTGCATTTCTTGTCGGACAGAAAATGAAAGAAACAGAATATTAGCATTAACACAGGAAGAAATGGATGTATCAATACAACAAATATGCAATGAAATAGAAATAAAAGGTAAGTTAGATGAAGAAAGAGATTTGTTCCAAAAGCTACTTAATTACAGAGATATTGATACACAAAAAATAGCCGAAGTTGCTTTCAAAAATAATCTCTTCTACCCTTGCGAATTATATAAAGATGCTCCCGCTGATGTAATTACAGAGATGATAGAAATGATAATGCAGGACAACTTAAATTCACGCCTTGCAGGTCATCTGCTACTATGTCTTGCCGTTCATGGCGGTGAGACAGTATTCCAGTCGTTTTTAGAGCTGGAAAAGCATCCACGTAATTGGAGAAAAGAACTGTATGTTAGTCCCTCATTTTATGCTACATACGGTGGTTGGTCATACGACAACAGTCACAGATTTATTGAAACAAATTTCAAAAAATGTTATCCCATGGTGAAAGGGACTTTGGATGAGAAAAATTGCAGCCCTGTAAAAATCGGTGTTAAAACAGATGAAAAATGCTCTAAATGTGGTTGCCGAATTGTAAATCTCATGGAGATTGATGGCAGGGATCCCCGCTTGGATTTTCTCGAAATTGACGGTGTTATCAAGGTGAAGTGTTGTCCAAATTGCTTTGAGTATTCGGATGGTGATTTTTGCAGATATAAAATAGATGGCGAAAGTGAACTCATCTCTGGGAATGATTCTTTTATCACTGAAGATTATCTAAAGGATAAGGGAATTGAAGAGCTTGCTTCCAATTCCTATATTCTAGGGGATATCCCTGTTCCACCGAGATATGCTGCCGATTGGGAGGGTGGTTCTTCTATTGGCGGATTCGCATTCTGGATTCAGGATTGTGATATAAAGCTTTGTCCTGATTGTGGAAAACCCATGAAATATCTTGCCCAAATCCAATGGGATACCGTATTAGACGACATGGAAGGCAATGCCTATATTGAAATCTGTAAGAGCTGCCAAGTTATTGGGGTATTACATCAGCAGACATAACTTTACTGACTAAATCAGACATCATAATGAATCATGAAAGAAGGTAAAAAAATGAGTGAAATTAAGTTGATTAAACCATCTATTGAGTATGCACAGAAAATTGAAGCTTATAGAGCAGAGTTTCCTGCTGAACGCGAGAGGGTTACATACGACCCAAGCAGAATCCCAGGTATGGATTATCTTGAAAAGTACGACAATGTACTTGACTGGCTTCAGTTTTGCGAAAATATGTCCGACAAATTAACTTGGTATATGGCGTTTCGTGAAAGTGACAGTAAGATTGTCGGTTTCATTGTTTTTCGTCACAAGCTTGAATACGATGATGACGATATAGAATTTGCCTCAAACTTAGGCTATTCAGTTTGCCCAAGCGAACGTGGAAAAGGGTACGCAAAAGAGCAATTACAGCTTGGCTTACAGAAAGCAAAAGCATTCGGGTTTGATAACGTGCGAATTGTTTGTCGTGATACAAACATTGGAAGCAATAAAACAATTCTCGCCAATGGAGGTGTGTATATTGACACGATTCATGGGGAGGAATCCGGATTGAATGTTAATCGTTACGACCTCCAGACAGATATGAACATTAATTGAAGTATAAGTATAGCATGAAGTCAACAACTTCTAATTTAACAATATCCTACAAAAGCCGTGACTCTAAAACAGTCACGGCTTTTACCTATAATTGTGATTCTACCTTCTCTTTAAGTGCTGCTTTCGAAGTAAAACCAACTACCTTATCTACTACTTCTCCATCTTTGAATACTAACATTGTTGGTACAGATTGGATTCTATATTCGCTTGCTAATTCCATGCTCTCGTCGATATCTACTTTATAAAATCCTGCTCTATCATTTAATTCGCTGCTTACTTCTTCAAACACTGGTGCCAACATCTTGCATGGCCCACACCATGTTGCAAAAAAATCTACGATAGCAACTCCTTCTTTTTTTACCTTTTCATTAAAACTATCTACAGTTAGAATATTTGCCATAATCATTTCCTCCATTAGTGATTTATTTTGTTTATATCTGTATTCTACACTGTATGAAGTTGTATTTCTGTGAGTTTGTCACACTTTCAAACATTCCGCGTTAGCGACCCAAAGAATCATTGAAAAAAACGACGATACCATTTTACACAATTAGTATCGTCGTCTTAATTTTAAATAATTCCACTTATTTTAAGAATAACAAAATAGCAAACAAGTACAGGTTAAGATTCCAACACTCAATCCTTCAACTCATACCATACCGTCTTCCCTTGCTTTAAAGACTCTTTCACATCAATAATCCTCTGATTCGAAGAACCACGGAATGCTAAGGAGATATCCTTCAACTCTTCCTTGAATTGTCCATCAACTAAAACATCGATTAATCCAAGCATCTCATCAGTATACTCACATCTTGCCCGACTTTCACTAAGCAAGTCGTTATCTAATGTATAACCTGTATAACACCAGATATTCTTCTGTGGATATCGCTCTTTTACTTTATATAAGAAAGGCAACAGCACTTCTTGGTTTTGGGGTTCAAACGGTTCTCCTCCAAGAAGAGACAATCCATTGATGAATGATTTACCAAGTGCCTCTAAAATCTCATTCTGTATATCATCATTAAACTCTTTTCCATACGCAAAGTCCCATGTCTCATTATTAAAACACCCTTTGCAGTGATGGGTACAACCCGATACAAACAAAGAAACTCTTACCCCTTCCCCATTCGCAATATCGTATTTTTTTATCTCACCGTAATTCATCTATACCACCATTATTCATCTCTAAATATTCAAGCATCAAAAAGTTACAATGAAATCCTATAAGTGAAGTACCCTCTCATTAATCTCTTGGGTTCTTCCTTGGTTCCAAAACTGTGTTCCAATATATCCACATGTTCTACGAGCAACGTTAAGAGTATCTTGATTGCGATTACCGCATTTTGGGCACTCCCATATTAATTTTCCGCCTTTTTCATTAACAATTTTAATCTCACCATCAAATCCACAATCTTGACAGTAATCACTCTTTGTATTCAACTCTGCATACATAATGTTATCATAGATGAACTTGATAATCTCAAGAACGGCAGGAATATTGTTTTGCATATTTGGAACTTCTACATAACTTACCGCACCACCTGATGATAATGCTTGGAATTTTGATTCAAATTGCAATTTTGAGAATGCATCAATTGGTTCTGTTACATTTACATGATAACTATTTGTAATGTAACTCTTATCGGTGATTCCTTCTACCATACCAAAACGCTTTTGTAGACACTTTGCAAATTTATATGTTGTACTTTCGATTGGTGAACCATATGTGCTGAATGCAATGTTTGTTTCCTCTTTCCATTTATCACATACATCACTCATATGCTGCATCACTTGAAGTGCAAATGGTGTAACTTCCGGATTTGTATGAGACTCTCCTGTCATATATTTTACACATTCGTATAGGCCTGCATATCCTAATGAAATGGTAGAATATCCACCATAAAGTAACTTATCGATTGGTTCTCCCTTTTCAAGGCGAGCAAGTGCTCCGTACTGCCATAGGATTGGTGCTGCATCAGATAATGTTCCTTTTAAACGATTGTGACGACACATAAGTCCACGATAGCATAATGCTAAACGCTCATCAAATATCTTCCAGAACTTGTCCATGTCTCCACCAGATGATAATGCAACATCAACAAGATTGATTGTTACAACACCTTGGTTGAATCGACCATAGAATTTATAATTACCATTCTCGTCTTTCCATGGACTTAATGCACTTCTACAACCCATAACTGGGAAGCAGTTTCCTTCTTTTAGCTCTTTCATCATCTTTTCAGATATATAATCTGGAACCATTCTCTTTGTTGTACATTTTGCAGCTAACTCTGTTAAGTAATAATATGCCGAATCTTCATGCACATTATCTTCTTCCAGAACGTAAATTAATTTTGGAAATGCTGGTGTAACCCAAACTCCTGCTTCATTCTTTACGCCTTGATATCTTTGTTTTAATGTTTCCTCTATAATTAACGAAAGGTCTTTCTTCTCTCTCTCATCTTTTGCTTCGTTTAGATACATAAATACTGTTAAAAATGGTGCTTGTCCATTTGTTGTCATAAGAGTAACTACTTGGTACTGAATTGTTTGAACACCTTTTGTAATCTCTTTACGTAATCTCTTCTCTGTGATCTCATTAATTGACTCTTCTGATGCTTCTACACCTAATTGTTTTAACTCTTCTACTAAATCCTTACGGATACTATCACGAGAGATTTGAACAAATGGTGCTAAATGTGCTAAGCTGATACTTTGTCCACCATATTGGCTACTTGCTACTTGTGCAATAATCTGTGTTGCAATATTACAAGCAGTTGAGAAACTATGTGGTTTTTCAATTAATGTCTCACTAATTACTGTTCCATTTTGAAGCATATCTTCAAGGTTAATCAAATCACAGTTGTGCATATGTTGTGCATAATAATCGGAATCATGAAAATGTATAATACCTTCTTTATCTGCTTCTACAATTTCAGATGGAAGAAGTAATCTTCTTGTTATATCCTTACTAACTTCACCTGCCATGTAATCACGTTGAACACTATTTACAGTTGGGTTCTTATTCGAATTCTCCTGTTTTACTTCTTCATTATTGCATTCAATCAATGAAAGTATTGTGTTATCTGTTGTATTGGCTTTTCGTATAAGAGAACGTCTATAACGATATCTAACATAAGATTTTGCTACATCAAATGCCCCTGTAGACATAATTTGGTTCTCTACCATATCCTGAATCTCTTCTACCGATACCATACGATTCATCTTTCGGCATTTATATTCAACATAATCAGCAATTTCACTGATTTGTTCTTTCGTAAGCATAGTATTTAACGTCACTTCATTTGCCTTAAGTACTGCTGATATAATCTTATTAAGGTCAAATTTTTCCTCTGAACCATTTCGTTTTATAATTTTCATTTCATAATCTCTCCTCAAATTAATGTGCAAAATCTATTATAATCTTAGTGAATGATTTTTTCAATTGTTTCTTAGTATAATTTTTTTATTTTTCACAAGATATAGTGGGTCATTTGTATAAAAAACACATCATAAAGTGGTTAAAACGTTGATTCCTTCACGTTTTTGAGCACAACAAAAAGAGTATACACCGACAAAATGTATACTCTCTTATTAATTTTTAGTACGCCTTTTTTCTTGATAAGAAATCTATGCAACAATTACATATGCAACAACTGCCAGCAATGCTTGTATAATTAAAAATCGCATAACAACTTGTGTATCTGACCAATGGAAATTCTTTCTTACATGGTCATGTATTGGTGTTAATGTATTCTTTAAAATTCGAATCTTCAAGAAACGTAGTAGGAAAACTTTAACTAGTCCTAAACCACCATCAATAATAAATACTCCTGCAAGTAGAATATATATTAATGGATGTTGTGTTTTGATTGCTATAATTGCTATAAAAAATCCAATGGCTCGTGAACCGGCATCTCCCATCAGCATACTACTTGGGGAGGTATTAAAATACAGATACGCTAACAATACTGCAACAAACAAGAAGTTCGCCATTGCATATTTTCCTAATGTTTGACTGAAAATTGTTGCAAATGATATCAGTACAACACACGAAACACTTCCACACAGTCCATCTACTCCATCCGTACAATTTGTTACATTAATTGATACCCAGAACAGAATAATTCCAAGAATCACGTATACTACTTTTGGAAGAATTAGCTCCCAAGTTCCTATGTAAATGGTTGTTGAATTGAAATCAATAAATGTTAGAATTGCTATTACAGATAAAATTAAATCAATCAATCCCTTTTTATACTCATTCCAAGCCGTATCGGAAGCATCATCTAGATATCCACTTAACATAGCTCCAAACAAAAGAATCGCATAGATAATATATTCTCGGTCAATTGGAAGAAACAGAAAACTACATATTAAAAAACATACTACAAACGTTAAGCCAACGCCTCGAATCTTCCCCTTGGATAATGCTCCATTTAATGCATATTCTCGTCCCTTGTCACTTGGTAGGAAAGGCAACGGATGTTTTAATGCTAGAAATGTCATAATAAAAGCTACAACGATACCTATCATAACAATCTGATTTGTATTCAGATAGTTACTCCATATCTTGTACATATTTCTCACCTTCTGCTACATAGCAGTCCTTTCTTGATAGTTAATAGCTATTTTATCCTAAACTTGTGACACCACTCTTTATAGCCTATTCTATAATACTCTATTTTACTATCAATATCTAGCATATATTCGTCCAATTTTTAAAATTATTTCTGTCACAGCCCGTTGTTCTGTGACGGTAACTGCTTTGCGATTGCACAATCACTTAAAATTCTTCTATCATGTGCATCGGAGGTACTTCTAATTCCTCTTCTTTCATTATATTTATCTTGTTCTTATTAATTCCTCTCATAAAAACACAAGCAATTGCCGCTGATATTGCCTCCGCTATTAAAAATGTTGACCACACTAGCCACATATAATCCATAGAGCTTCTCGCCAACAAAGAAAATCCCCATGCTACAGGAAGTACTAACACAAACTGTCTGCAAACCGAAATAACCAATGACTCAATTCCGCTATCCAACGCTTGGAATATTCCTTGAAATGCAATATTTGCTCCTGCAAAGATAAAACTTAAGGATACAATTCGCATTGCTCCTATACATAATTCCTGCGTTTCTCCTGATAATCCAAAAACTGCTGAGAACGGTTGTGCAAAAATTTCTAATGCTAGCAACCCAACTACCATAATTATAAGTGTATATCCCATTCCATATTTAATCCCGTCCTTCACACGAGACTTACTTCTCATTCCATGATTAAATGAAATAATTGGAGTGATTGCATCTCGAAGTCCAAATGCTGCAAACAAAATAAACTGCTGAATCTTATAGTAAAGTCCGTATGCTGTTACTACTGATTCGTCAATCTTTCCGAATATGATATTAAGTCCATATGTCATAACAGACATTAATGCTTGCGCTATAATTGCAGGTAGGCCAATTGCATATATTTTTCCTATAATCGTTACGGAAGGTTTCATGTATTTTATTCCATTTGTAATCTCTTTGTTGTGTTTTACATGGAATGCAAGTGCCAATAGGAAAGAAGCAATCTGCCCTATTATTGTTGCATAAGCAGCACCTTTTACCCCATACTCTTTAAACCCTAGGTAACCATAAATCAAGATTGGGTCTAGTATCATATTGATTACAGCTCCCGCCACTTGCGCTATTGTAGAATATAGCGAACGTCCTGTTGCTTGTAATAGCTTCTCAAAAATCGAGAAAAATACAATACCAAAAGAAGCGATACAGCAAATCTGCAAGTAATCCACTGCCATTGTCAAAATCTGTTCATTTGTTGTTTGTGATGCAACATATGCCCTTACTCCAAAAATTCCAAAGATAACAAAAGCTACGCAAATGATTATTGCTAAAAATATAGCATTTCCTGCTGCCTTACTTGCTTTATCTTTCTTTCCTTCTCCAAGACTCTTTGCTAGAAGTACATTCATGCCGACACCTGTACCAATACTAATTGCTACCATCATCATCTGTATTGGGAATGCTAACGTCAATGCATTCAGTGCAGATTCCCCGTTCCCTTTCATATTCGAAACAAATGCACTATCAACGATATTATATAGTGCCTGTAGCATCATAGATACTATCATCGGTATGCCCATAGATAGCATAAGCTTATTCACTGGCATTGTTGCCATTTTGTTTGTTGATTCTTTTTTACTCATCATTACCTCCATCTATAGAAAATATTCGGAGTCTTTTTATTCGGAAAGCTACCACAACCTCATCAAGTATCTTTTAACACATAAAAAAAGCGCAAACCCATTTTATCTGGATTTACGCTTTTCGCTACTCGATTCGTAGTTATTCTAACAGACTTTTTTAAGAAAAGTCAAATAGTTTTTACTATTAAATTTATTCACCTAATACAATTTTTACAACTTCAAGGGGTTCAACATAGTTACCATCTTTATATACACGCATATTTCCACCAGAAATTTCGTCGATAAGAATTACTTCTCCGTTGTTACGACCAAATTCTAATTTAATATCATAAAGGTCACAGCCATGTTTTGCCAACTCATCTTTTACGATTCCACAAATCTTTTGTGTTTGAGCTTTTAAAGATTCATATTCGTCATGATTTAAGATGTTAAGCATATCTAATGCATCTTTTGATATTGGAGGATCTTCTCTTTGATCATCTTTTAATGTTACTTCTACAAATGAATCTAATTCTTGATTTTCTACTGCATATTGTCCATAGCGACGTAAAAAGCTTCCTACTGCTTTGTATCTACAGATAACTTCAAGACCATTACCAAATGTAGTTGCAGGAAGAACTTCCATTGTGCTATTTTCAATATCTGATTTCACATAATGTGTTTTAATTCCTTGTTCTTGAAGTAATTCAAAGAAATGAGTTGTCAATCTAAGACCGCCTTGTCCCATACCTTCGATAGAAAGTCCTACTGTATTCGCTCCTGGGTCAAATACGCCATCTGTTCCAGTTACATCATCTTTAAATTTTAATAAATAGTTTCCATTCTCTAGTTCATAAACTGTCTTAGTCTTACCTTCATAAACATGTTTCATCGTTCATTACTCCTTTTCTTGAATCTATCTTAGGTAGCACATCCTTAATTTTATAAGGATTCAAGTTAATACTTCCATATTAAAATTCTATCACAGGTTTAATTTATAAATCAACTAGTTTCGCTATCATATTTTGTATATTCATTTATAATTGTGACTTATAAGTTAAGTTTCGTATCATTTAATATGCAATTACCTTATTAATTGAACATAATGTGTCAGCTAGCTAATGTCTCGAATTGAGTAATTGACGATTCCTAATTTAATATTATCCAAGGATTTTTGTATAGATATCATAATCCTCTTGCTTGAAAACATTGAATATCACTTTTTCTATCTGTGTATCTGTCTGCAAAAACTCTTTAACTGTTTCTACTGCAATTCTGGCCGCTGTTTCCTGAGGAAAATGAAATTTTATTTTTTCAATGAACTCACCAAAATTATCGGCAAATCTTTTTCCTCCATATATAAGACCTGCAGCAGTTGATAGTCCTGCTCCTGCTCCAATTAAAACATTCTCAGCTTCTTGAAGCATATCTGCAGCTCGATTTATCTGTTCTTCGTATGGGGACTTTGAAAATATATAATCATTTGCAGGCATTGCTGATAAAAATTGTGTCCACTCCATATCCCTACCTCTTCTCTACTGCCCCAAATGGACATACCGACATACAATTACCACAGTGCAGACAATTTTCTTGCTGAATAACTAATGGTTTTACTGATAAATCAATACATTTTTGCGGACATTTCGAATAACAAATTCTACAACCATGACAGCGTTTTGTGATATAGAATCCAGAGGATTTCATTTTTTAGCATTTGTAGATAGTCTTTTGTCTTCATTTTCTAAAACTCATAAGGTGGATTTCCTGAGAAATCAGCAATTACACCATGTGGATTATCTAGGTAGAATACTTCAAAGATAGGATTATCGGCTGTGTTATATTGCCCCTTTACGATAGGATTTGCCATGCAAGCTTCCTTCACTTCCATGTTATTCTCAAATACTGCTTTGCCATTAAGACGAATCCATGCATATGTGGAATCGGATACACTTATCTCTACCTCTGCGTTACTTTGCATATCCATATATACATCTTTTGTGTTATTTGTGCAGAACCATAACTTTCCGTCTTTTTCGAAACAGAACATAAATGGACGACATTTTGCCTTTCCATCTCTTCCTACTGTTGCCAAATACTGTACTGGGTTTGCATGTAAAAACTCTATTACTTTTGTCATAAATAATCTACCTCCACTTGTTTTTCATTTTTTCGTTGTAATCATTTTTATTACAACTCCAATATATCATCTTCGTGTTGTAATGTCAATAGTTACAACTATTAAAATTCAAAAAACTTATGTGACTTTTCCTTTATTAATAAAAAAGGGTAAAAAAATAACCCTGTAAGCATAGTAAAAATACTTACAAGATTACTATCATCATTACTAACACCATTCATTTTGGTCTCCTACCCATGTACCGAAAAATTCATCTTCGTTCACGATAGCTTGAAAGACTGGTCCAACAAATCGATTTATTTGCATAAGCACATCATGAAACTCAGGTTTCACCAATCCCGGTCCAGGATTATAGTTCTTCCATCTTTTATAGCCATATTCCAATTATCCTCCTTGCTTTCTTCTCCACTCCAAGTTTTACTGCATATTCCATCAATCTTGTAGCATTTTTGTTCTTATCCTGAACATATCTTTGAATCACAGTATTGAAAACTTCTCCCTCCATTGTATTTACATGTCTAAGACAATCGCAAATTAGCCTTTCTCTATCATAAATCCTCAGTTTAATTCCATCTATTTCACATTCGCTCACACCGATCTCAAGTCTGTGTGGTTCAATAAAATGTGGCTTTATTTTTTGGAAGTCAACCTTATATTTATTTCGTGCGGACTTATTATCCACCGCTACATGCCATATTCCCGGAACACGATCCGTATAACCATAATACATAATTGCAGATGAATTGCAGAGAATGGCTTCTGGAAAAAGCGAAGCTATAACTGATGCTTCCGTAAATGCCTTTTCATCCTGCCACTGATAATAACCATACTTTATCTTTTCAACACTACCTTCTTCTATTAGCACCTGCAGTCTCTGATAAAAGATTCCTTCTTTTGTCAGCTCGCAGGTACGCATAATTCCATTATATTTTTCAAAAATCTTCTCGTAATCAATTTGGGTATTCATACACATCACTCCTAATACAACTTCGTACAATTACTTTATAGTTTTTGTATCAAGTTCTATTATAACAACTTTTTTATAGAATTACAAGGTTACTCTAATCATGTACAATGGTATTAAGTTTTTGTATTATCTTTTGGTGGAGTAAAATCAAGCTCATCAAAAAAGACATTCAGAATGAATTTCTGGATGCCTTTCTGATGAACTTCTTACTATAACTATTCAGGACTATATGTTTTCATTTATGTTTTTTTGTGACTTTCACCCAGCAAAAACACCTTGCTTTACGACCTTCTAAAGAGTTATCCTCTACTCTTCTAGGGCGTGTTTGAAAAATGCTCTTACTGGGCTGTGCACTCCACTTAGTGGGGTGGAAGCTCAAAATTCAGGAGGTGTAGCGAGCTACATTGACTGAATTTTGAGCTTTCAGACCGCTGAGTGGAGGGTGCAGAACAGTGGAATGATTTTTCAAACACGCCCTAGTATGTGCTTTGCTGTATCTTTTTTTATATCTTCTAATGTAATAGATGCAAGCTCCTTCTCCATCGCTGACTGTACTCTCTCTAATTTATCATCAAGTATATGATGAATATTTTTGCCAACAGGGCAATTTGAATTCGGGTTTTCATGGAAGTTAAATAATTTTCCATCTTCTACACATTCTACTGCCTTATATATATCAAGAAATGTAATGTCTTGAAGTGGCTTTGCAATAGAAGCGCCCCCACTTCCTCGTACTACACTCACAAGTCCAGCCGCTTTTAGCTGTGCCAACAATTTTCTTATAATAACTGGATTTACATTCGTACTGGAAGCCAAAAACTCACTTGTAATCTTATATTCCTTCTCAAAAGTATCGATACACGCAAATATATGAACTGCAATTGTAAATCTACTTGAAATCTGCATAGGATTTTCCTCACTTTCGTTTATCCTATTCAGTTTACTTTGTTTTTTATACTATGTCAATTAACACGAGTATACCATTTATTCCAAGCAAGCAGTAGTAAACCACCTAATACTACAGTGTCTATCTACAGTCAATACTTTTCTAGTAATTTAACCTTTTCTTTTTATCGGGATAAGCAAATCTAGCTGTCCTGCTGTATTTAATCCTTCTAACATATTCGTATAGATGTTTATCTCTTCTTCCAAACAGCCACCCATTCCTTCTGGCTCTCTCCAATCAATATCATACTCTTCGCTTTCCTTTAGCAGATTAATAAATCCTTCCCATTCAAAAAAATCTCCATGTTTTATGCAATGCGCCGCATATAGTCCTCCTGCAAATTGTTTCTTTATAAGTGGTTCTGGAACTTCCATATCTTCAGGAATGGTTACCCAAAACTCATAACCATAATCCTTCTGTCCCTCTTGTGGTGACGGATTATTAAAACCATAAGCTCTAAGGTCTGGCTTAATTTTTAGTAGATTGGATTCTTTAATAAATGCATATACCTTTTCTCCAACATAATTTTCTGGATTGTCCCTAATATACTGACATGATGCTACTGTTGCTGGTGGTAAATACACAATTCTTACCTCCATCTTTGATTCTAACACTTTGCTTGCTTTAACTAATTCATCCATTGATCGTTCCTCCTTTAGATTCGTCTTGGGAGAATTTAGAACATGTACGATATCGATAAGCTCTGTGTCCTCTAGTAAATCCAATCGTATTTTTCGTCTTATACCTTCATCAAGTTTTGATACTAAAGTTTTTAATATATCCTGTATTGTAGTTAATGCTACAATTTCCTCATTCAGTTCTGACAGATTCTTTTGGACAATTTCTAATGTTTGAATTTGTTCTTCGTCATCAAGAATTACTCCAATCTGCTTTACTGGAATTCTTAGTTTTCTAAGTACAAGAATCTGCTGTAAACGTTTTACGGCATTTGCATCATATACACGATACGAATAGTTTTCAATACGTGTACTTGCAATCAGTCCCGTTTTTTCATAATACCTCAGCATTCTAGTAGATATATTAAACTGTTTTGACACATCACTTACTGTCATTATTTCCATTATTCTATCGCCTCCTCTAAATAAATTTTAAGGTACGACACGATGTCGTAGTCAAGCATGATTTCAAAAATATTTTAATATTCATCCTTCTAGCCAAATACCAAGTTATATAGTATACTTTGTTCTGGTAAAATAAGATAATTTTCGCATTTTTATTATTATAAACATTTTCAAAAATATTTTCAAAATATTTTGTAACGAAATCCTGTTTTACTCGTCTAATCTATGAAAACAGGAAGGAGGTTTCTATGTCTGTAGATTTTGATAAGTTATATAATACTTATTATATGGAAGTTTACTCTTATGTCATGACAATGATAAAGAACACACATATGGCAGAAGAAATTACACAAGAAGTATTTTTTAAAGCATTGAAAACCAAACAACAGTATCAAGGGAACTCAAGTGAATTCACTTGGTTATGTGCAATTGCCAAAAATACTTGTATTGACGAATTAAGAAAGCAATCACGTAAAAAGGAAATGCCAGAAGATATTCCTTCTGATGTAAATATCTCCAAATTGCTTGAAGATGAAAATCTGAGTTTTCAGATTCATCAAATCCTACATAGTATGGAAGAACCTTATAAAGAAGTATTTCAACTACGGATATTCGGAGAACTATCATTTCAAAAGATAGGCAAAATATTTGGTAAAACAGAAACTTGGGCTCGTGTGACATATCACCGTGCCAGACTAAAAATTCAAGAAAGGATGGAATAAATATGAGTAATAATCAAACGTTATATGATTGCGAAATGGTTCAAGATTTACTTCCACTATATCTGGATAATGCCTGTAGCAATTCAAGTAAAAAGATTGTGGAGGAACATCTAAAAGAATGTAGTAACTGTAGTACTGTTTTCGAGAAATTGAAGGACACAAATATAGATGACCACCTAATAGAAGAAAAAAATAGTGTTCTAACTATGCATGCAAAGAAAGAAAAAAGAAGAGCTGCAACAGTTGGCATCTGTACTGCTGGAGTATTATTAATTCCGATTGTTGTTTGTCTAATCTGCAATCTTGCAATCGGACATGGGCTTGACTGGTTCTTTATTGTATTAACTTCACTTATGATGGTTGCCTCTATTACTGTTGTTCCTCTCGTTGTTATAGAAAGAAAAGCATCTTGGTCAATTGGTTGCTTCACAGCAAGTTTAATATTATTACTATTAACATGCTGTCTATATACTGGTGGTGATTGGTTCTTTGTTGCTATAATTCCAATATTGTTTGGTCTCTCTGTTGTATTTTTGCCGATTGTCTTATATCAGCTACCACGAAAAGGGCTATTAGTTAACAATAAAGGTCTTATTGCAATGGCTGCAAATACCATACTTTTATATGCAATTATTATTGCAAGTGGATTATATGCCGGTTCGGAGGATTATTGGTTTTCAGCATTTGCAATTACCACTTTTTGTACTGCATTTGTTTGGATTCTATTTTTGATTATTCGCTATATCAGGAATAATGCCTGTGTTAAATGTGGTTTATGTATGATAATTAGTGGTATATTTATCGCTGTAGTACATGATGTTATATAATTGATCTTAAATTGCACATAGCACCTTTCTTTCCTTGATGCCAGACTTTCTACTTGGAACTTTAATACCTTAGATGCAAATGTTTTTCTATTATGTTTGCTCTCTGGCTGTATCGTAGGGGCTATTCTTTTTATAATTGGTATTATGTATCATCGTCGAAAAGATAAATCGGATATGTAATGTTTGCAAAGCAGCAATGATTTTTCTTTTTGAAATTTTGATTTGTAGATTATCTTTATAGTAAAAAAACGAAAGGTCATTGCTGTCTGTTTGAAAAAATAATAATTTGAAAGGCAGAAAAGAAGAACATGAAAACAAAGAAAATGCTTTTATCAATTATATTAAGTATATTGATACTCGTAGCATCACAAGGATTAGCATTATTAATTGCAAATATATTTATAATGATTAAAATGCCCGAATTTATTTGCAATATACTGTCAGGTGTTATGTATATTACATTTGCATTATACTTTATCAAATTGCTATGCAGAAAATATATGAAAGAAGATAGAATAGATTACTATATTCCTCGTTTTAAATTAAAGTTAGAGTGGGTAATTACTGCACTTGTTTTACCCGTTCTTGTAAGTGCATGCTTTTTGTTACTTCGTGGTTCATTTGAGAAAAATGCAATCGATTTGAATCAAAAATTAGTAATAGTATCAGCAGGCGTTTTTTTTACAGGATTTGGAGCAGGCATTGTTGAAGAAATTATTTTTCGCGGAATTATAATGAATGTAGTTGAAAAAAGATTTGACAGAAAAGTTGCAATTATTGTTCCTTCTTTGCTCTTTGGAATATTACATATTATTGGAATGGATTTTAACCTTTTAAGTTGCGCCCTAGTAATCTTGGCTGGAACAATGGTAGGTATTATGTTTTCACTTATTGCCTTAAAAACAAAATCCGTATGGAATAGTGCGATTGTTCATGCTCTTTGGAATATTATTATAATTGGTGGAATCTTAAATATAGGAACATCATTTAATGAAAATTCTTTGTATAGTTATGTACTAGACACAAAGTCATTCGTTTGGACAGGTGGAGAGTTTGGCATTGAATCTTCTATTATTGGAGTAGCTGGGTATGTTTTGGTATGCTTAGTGGCTATATTGCTAGATAAAAAAATATATAGAAAAAATCTGTAAGCAAGCAATAAAGGAATGCTATTTTATTCTTTTTAAGATTATTGAGAAGCTACTAATTATCTCATAACCAAAAAACCTTGTTAATTGGAGTTTATTAACGTCTCAATAATCGCATTGATATCATCTATTTTTCCTTGATACTGTGGTAAAGTCAAACACGCCCTAGCTATTTCTTCCCCATATATACAGCATAATTATAATACTTATACACAACATCTATATAAGAAAAACCACATTCTTTCAACATAGCAAGATGTGTTACTAACTGGGTCGGCCTATCCTCTGCATAATAATTAGGTAGCCATTTATTCGCAACTTCCTCTTCGGATACATTTTGCAACATAAATTCTTTCCATTTATCTATATATACCTTCTGTAGTTTTTCATCACTTCCTAAAACAACATCAAGATTAATAAATATACCATCATCCGTAAGTGCGGAGTATATTTTTTTATAAAACTCTTTTTTGTCATTATCAGTCTCTAAATGATGCAATGCCAAAGAGGATACTATCAAATTATATTTCTTCGGAAACTGGAATGTATTAAAGTCAGCTTGAATGCAATTTACATCTCCACCAATTTTATCTTTTGCTATCTCTAGCATATTCTCGGCAACGTCAACACAAGTAATATCTACATTTGAGAAACTAGTCTTTACTGCTTTCGAAATTGTACCTGTTCCACAGCCTAAATCAATCATCGTAAAATTACTATCTTTTGAAAATGGTATTATGGAAACTAGTGCATCAATCATTTCGTTATAATGTGGAATTAATTTTTGAATAATAATATCATATTCTTTCGCTTCTTCTTCGAAATGTGTTTTTATTTGTTCTGTCCTCATACTAGCCCCTCCGAAAATATAAATTAATTATAGCACCTAACACTTACTAAATTTTTTTAATCATATCATTTGTATTAGGGATTTTCAACTATAAATTATTTACAGCCAAAGCAGAGTCAAGTGTGCTAAAATTAGAAAAAAACTATTGACTACCACGTAGCGTGATAATGTATTCTTTATCTTAGAGAACAATATAGATATACGCCGGCAAATTTCTATATCGTTTTCCTATTACACAAGGAGCTGATTACTGTGAAAACCATAAGTCAAGTTGCAGAATTAACAGGTATAAGCATACGAACATTACAATACTATGATGAAATTGACCTTCTAAAACCAAGTCAGTTAACGTCATCTGGTTATCGCTTATACAATGATGAAGCCTTGCAAAAATTACAGCAAATCCTGTTTTTCAAAGAACTGGATTTTAAACTTAAAGACATTAAAGAAATTTTACAAACACCAGAATTTGATAAACTTGAAGCTTTTAGAGAACAAAAAAAGTTGCTCATTTTTAAACGTAATCGAATGAACAAACTTATTGAGCTTCTAAGTAAATTAGAGAGAGGAGAATCCTATATGAGTTTTAAAGAGTTTGATTTAAGTGAATATGTTGAAGCATTAGAACAATTCAAAACAAAAAATGCAGATGATGTTATTAAATATTGGGGCAGTCTTGAAAACTTCAATGAGTTTATACAGAAAGTTCAAGATGATGAATCCAGTGTAGCTAAAATTGCTATCAAACAGTTTGGTAGTGTTGAAAAATATACCGAGGCCATGAAATACAATCTGGAACATTTCTCAGAATTAATGGAACAGGCAGATAATCTTAAAGAAAATATAGATGATATCACTCAAAAAAGTGATGATTTATATATAAGATTGACTTCTGATATGACAAAAGATGTGGCTTCCGATGAAATCCAGACTATCGTACAGCAAATGATTGATTTTTCCCATGAAACAAATATGGGTCTGGATATGGGTGATGGCTTCTGGGATATGGTTATAGAGAGTTATTCTAATGATGCTGTCAGAGATGTAACTGACAAGAAATATGGAACAGGAGCGTCTGATTATATTGCTAAAGCTTTGCAATATTACTTTCATGGATAGTTTAGATAAAAAATGAAAATGTCTTTTTATATTCTTCTGGCAATTTTGCAGACACTGTCCGCAAAAAGTTTTCATCTGATTTTTGCTACTAATTTATCAAGTACCAGATTTTTATTGTTATATCTTCTACAGAATGATAGGATGTAACTATAAAATAATAGATTACATCGAAATGATAAAGATAAAAGAATATCTAAGGAAGGAAAAACAGCATTTTCATTTAAGGCTTGGTAAAATTATGATAATCAGCGCTAGTCGTCGAACTGACATCCCTGCTTTTTTCTCAGATTGGTTTATCAATCGGATAACTGAAAAATATGCCTATGTGCGCAATCCCATGAACACGCATCAAGTAAGTAAGGTCAATCTTTCTCCTGATGTTGTAGATTGCATTGTGTTTTGGAGCAAAAATCCTAAACCTATAATAGATAAACTTGATATATTACATGAATATATGTATTATTTTCAATTTACTTTAAATGCCTATGATAAAGATATTGAAACAAATCTACCTGATTTAGATGAACGCATAAATACATTTCAGATGCTATCAAATACACTTGGAAAGCAACGAGTAATCTGGCGTTATGACCCTATTATATTAAATGAGAAATATACTGTAGAGTGGCATATTGAAAAATTCAACTATATTGCAAGTAAACTATGTGACTATACAGAAAAAGCAACTATTAGTTTTATTGATTTATATACCAAAATCTCTAGCAATATTAAAGGAAAGAATATTCACGAACTATCACACAATAATAAAATGATGCTTGCTAAAGAACTTTCCTTAATTGCACATTCCTTCCATCTCAAAATAGATACTTGTGCTGAAGATATTGACCTATCTTCTTATAATATAGAACATGCCCGATGTATTGACGGTAGACTTATCGCAAAGTTACTTGGCTGTTCCCTTGATATAGAAAAAGATAAAAATCAACGTCTCGAATGTGGCTGTGTTACAAGCATAGATTTAGGGCTCTATAATACTTGCCAAAATGGGTGTGTTTATTGCTATGCCAATCATAATACTGATGTCCGCAATCGTATTTTACAAACATATGATAAGAATGCACCTCTTTTATGTAGTCAACTAACAGAACTCGACAAAGTAACGGAACGTAAGGTTAAAAGCCAAAAGAATATGCAGCTTAATTTATTTTCTATATAGTTATCCAAAACATAGGTATATAAATATAATAGAGCTTCTGAAACAGCCTATTGAAGCTATTTCGGAAGCTCTATTTGCTTGGTCCTATAGGATTCTAATGTACTTGTGTATCTATAAATTAGATATGCACAAGTACATTACTACCTGCCCCTATGTTTCTGTTTCTTTTTTTGTTGTTTTAATTCAAACTGACGTTGGCTTTCAGCTTCCCTTTGCTCTCTGCTAATAACCTTCCGTTCAGTTTTCATCTGCTCCTGCTGTAATTTCAATGCTTGCTGCGATTTCGTACCTATGCCTGAATTATCAATCTGCTTTCGCACCTCTCGCTGTAACCTTTTAGAATTACGTTTCATTTCCTTTACAACAATCTCCACAGTCGGACTAAATCGTAATTGATAGAAATTCTTTAGAATAAACTCATAGACTTCATAGTCCTTTGGTTCTTCGGCAAATGTAACTTTACAAACTGACAATTTGCCGTCCGTGACCCTTTCAAAAAGCCCTCTCCAAAATGGTTCTTCAAAAAATACTTTCAACGTAATCGATACTTTGTCCATAACAAAATCCTCCTTAAAATTGTAATGAACAAAGAATGGACGACCAAGGAGGAGGGTTACTTATATTCAGATGAATACGTCTGGACTACCTACCAGATCTGTATAGAAACTATTTTTATAGACTCTATACGTTGTGTTTTTATCTTTGCCTCTGTATTTTACCATAACAGCCTGTAATTTCCTAGTAGATACTTCAACAAGCTACTTGTTACTGCTCACACATAGCGTTCACAGCAATGGAATCCAGCCCATTTAAAGTTCGCCTTCGGCGAAGGGGCTGGATTCTTGGTCGTTCTGCTTTATTAGCCCATAGCCTTGCAGCGTAGTGCAAGGCTTGGGACTGAACAGTAACCACTAGCTCTCTGCTTTGTATTACTGAATAGATAAAATCAATTCTGTAACAGCATCAACACTCATTCCATTTGTACTTATTGAATAAGTATAGTCACCATTTGTCCATGTAGCACTGTCTATCTGACCATCATTTCCCTTCATTGTCACTTGTAATTCACCGACTGCAACCACATTGTTTTCACTATAATTCGTATAATCACCACTGATATCTTCACTACCAGCAGCTTTTCGAATACGTACTTCCTCATCACCCTTTGAGTAAATAACTTCAATGAGTTCCTTATTAATTACTTGAACTTCACGACTGTCATAACCTTCGATTGAATCAGTAACCGTAATATCAAAACCAGCCAGTTTCTCAGCTTCCTCCATAGACTCACAAGCGGTAATTGGATTCGCAACTTCTGTCTTTTCACCAGACACCTTTGAATTATTCTGTTCCTTATTTGTCTTACCACAACCTACAAATGAAAGTACCATCATAGTGCAAAGTGCAACCTTAATCATCCTCTTCATTTTCTCATTCTCCTTTTTTGTTTAACTATTTATTGAACTGCATTTTTGCTGTTCTACTTTATATACAGTTGGGGAGATAAAAATGTTGCACTATAAAATATATTTATTCTTTTTATATATTTTGATATAGGTTAAGCTATTGACGAAGCCCACTTCAAAACATGGTGCGATTATCACTATCGTGTATGCCGTGAGCAATCTACTTTAGGTTCAAGTAATCATGTTGTAATTATTGGACAAAAAGGACAGGCATAAAAACCTGTCTTTTCTGTTGACTTCTACATCCATTATAAAAAACGCATTGTTTTTTGATTCGTATCTAAAATCACTTCCCCACCGATAGGCAAAATAGCATGATTACTACCATGACCAAAATCATCATTGTAGACAACTGGAACATTATGTTTCTGTCCAAATCTTTCAAGTCGTTCCAATAACTGTTTTGATAATGTATCAGAATAATTCCCAAACACTAACCCTGACACATTTTCTATAAAATCATTTTGCTCTATATAAGATAAAAATGTACTAACTGCAGCAACACAATTAAAACATTCATGATCTTCTAAGAATAAAACATACTTTTTATTTTTGTCAATTTGGAAGTATGGAGTATTTAAAGATAACGCAAAATTCACTGTATAACCCCCAATTAAAGTTCCTTCACAAATTCCATCGTGCAAAGAATACCACTTACTATTACTAATAAAATTACTTGCATCTCGTCTTACAATATGGGAATAAAATTGCTCTACATTATATTGTTGCGACTCTATAAGATTTCCTGGAGCTTGTCCATAGTAAGTAATTAAGCCTGTTTTTGAATAAATCGCATTTAAAATTGAAGTTCCATCACTATAACTTAAAAATATTTTGGGATTTCTTTTAATGTTTTCATAATCAATGTAGGGCAATAGCTCAATACTTCCCTCTCCACCGCCAAAGAAAATCATCTTAACTTCCTTATCATTAACCATCGTATTCAAATCTTCTGCTCGTTCCATCTCGCTTGCCAGATATCCATAAGTATCTTTGTATAAGTTCGCCCCTATCTTTACTTTGAATCCCATAGATTCTATTCCTGTAATAATATTTGCATAATGTTCAACCGTAGCAACATGACTTGGTGAAATAATACCTATCGTATCTCCTATATTTAATTTATCTGCTAACATTTTAATCCCCCTTTTCTCATTTCATACTTTCCTTTAGAATTTCCTTCATCACCATGTTTTCTCTCACAATCCAAGGTATATTTTGATAATCAAGTACCATTTCATTTTTTGCTATTATTTCCTTTAGTGGTAGCCAATCCACTTGGTAATCATACTCTTTTTCATATTCATCAAGATTTCGTTCTCCAACCTCTTCACTGATATCACAGATAAAGTAATAGGAATCCATCTCTAATAAATCGTCAGGGTCACCCTTTCTTTTTTCATGCACTAAAATTCCATCAGCTAACGTATCTCTAATAACATGATATCCTGTTTCTTCCTGTACCTCTCTTATTAATGTATCTTCTAACGTTTCCCCTTTTTCCATTCCACCACCAGGAAACTTGTAATCCCCATATTTACTATGAATGATAAGATATCTGTCTCCCTTTTTAATGATACCTCTAACTGCTGTACGTTTATAGACGCTACCGCCCTCTTTGTAATTTTTTGAATCTAAATATAACTCCTTCATAAAATAACCATACCTTTCTACTTATTCTCTAAAATAATACTCCCTATCTCTTCTTCCGAAACTCCCTCTGTAAAACGAAGAGAATATGAATATTTTCCACTTACCCAACTCGCCAAATTGTAATTTTCTCCATTCCCTTTCAATGTGACTTCCTCTGTATCAAATGTTTTTGTAACAACTTCTCCATAATTACTATAGTCACCTGAGTTATCATCACTACCTATTGATTTGCGATATACGATTGTCTGTTCACCACTTGTATACGTTATCTCGGCAAGTTCCTTCCAGTAAGAAACATATCGACTTTCCTCCACTGTTATAGGTAGAACTTCTAAATCAGCAACCTCAAACCCAACCATTTTTGATAGTTCACCTACCGAAGATGCTTCCGTAATATCTGGTACAACACTTACTATATCTGGATCGGTGTCACTCTGTTCTCTATTGATAATATTAGGAATCATGATTGCTCCTGTTAGTAGAATAGCAATACAGGCCGCAATAGACCCATACTTTTTCCACTTGGAGAAACGTACAATTTTGCTTGGTTTCTCGGCTTCCACCGATTGTATATTATTCAGAATGCGCTTTCGCATCTCCTCGTCTACTTCGACTGTGTCCATAATTTCTTCATATGATTTCTTCAAAGTCATACGCCTCCTTTAGAATTTTTTTTAGTTTAGTCCGTCCACGACGTAAATCGGAACGTATACTTGATTCCTTTTTTCCAAGAATATTTGCAATCTGCGCTGTGGGATACCCTTCATAGTAAAACAGATGCACTACTTCCCTATATTTATCAGGAAGACTCTTCACAGCCTCCCATACAAATGATAAATCCTCTCGCATTTCTGCTATTAGGTTTTCATCTAACTCGTCTGTCCGACGTAGTTTATTATATTCAATTCGATTTTTGCTTAAATTTGCTGCCACTCGAAGTAGCCATGCTTTCTCATGTGTCACATTTTCAAAAATCGGAGCTGTTTTCAAAAATTGAATTAATGTATCTTGCAAAACTTCCTCTGCATCACTCATATTATGTAAATAGGAGTATGCAAGTCGTAAAATGCTATTACCGTGTGTATCTAATAGTCTTTCTGCTCTTTCATTAACACTTTGTATTTCTTCAAAAGCTGATTCTTGATAAAGAGAGCTTCCTTTCATACCTTCTTCCTCCTTCACTAAAACAAGGTGAGCAATACGAGTAATCTCAGTATCACCCACCTGTTCTACTTTATATACAGTTGAGGAAACAAAAATGTTGCAATATTATTTATAATAAGAATTCAATTATCATCCACTTTTCTTCCTCTGTCAAAGCACACATATGCCCTCTACCTTCAAGTAGATATGTAGTACAATTCGGTATTATATTCTCAGCTTGTGGAATAACCATTTTCGCTGGAAACAGACAATCTTTTTCACTTGCCATAACTAACGTAGGAGCATCACATTTTCTCATATCAGTACTTTTAACATTGCTTGGCATCCCCGTTTTAATTTTAGCATAATCAATACTACATTTTGCAGTATCATAGATATCCTTTGTTATATTATCTTCCGTTACTGCCATTGGAAGCATACACTTCTTTAACCATTCTTCTTTATGTGTAACCCAATATCTAATCATCGGAACCATCATGCTCATACTATTAATTGCTGGTGCATTCTTTATCCCTGATGGATTATATAAAACTGCCTTGCTTACCTTCGTTGGTGCAACACACATTGTTTTTGCTATAATTCCAGCGCCAAAAGAACCGCCAAAACAGCAAATATTTTCAAAACCTAGCCCAGATATAACCTCACTCGCCCATTTGCCATAATCATAATTATTAGCTGATAAACATGTTTCATCACTTTTTCCAGGATGTCCAATCGTATCAACTGCATAGATATGAAAATCTTCGAACAAAAAATCACTAGAAATCAGATTGTATGCTGTTGTTGCATTTCCACCATGAAAGAAAAGTAATGGTACGCCTGATACATTTCCAGTTTCAATAAGATGTGTTTTCCCGAAAGATGTATAAACCCACATATCTGAATATTTAAGCGGCAGTCTACTTAATTGACTATCATACAATGCAAAAATTTCTGCTTTTCCCTCTTGAGTCTTGTATATTGTTCTTTTCTTCGCCATTCTAATTATATTCCCTCACAGACTTTAATTGTTTTTTACTAGTATATCCACATGCAATATTACTGTCAGATAATCAATCCTTTTATATCATACACCTATTTTCCATATTTTTGTATCTTTTTTTATTCAACCCTGCTACAATATAAGAGTATCTGTAAAATACAATATATCAGTTTCAAATAGTAACACAATCTACAGATAGCAAGAAAGGCAATTGATTATTTTATGATTAATTTCAAAGAATTAATGAACACAAACTCATATGATTTTCTCCGCACAAATAGCAGACTTGGAAATCGTATTATCTTACTTGGTTTAGGTGGTAGCTATTCTTATGGTACCAATAATGATAACAGTGATATTGATTTTCGAGGTATTACACTCAACACTACTTCTGATTTACTTGGAATGACTGACTTCGAGCAGTATGAAGATGCTACTACTGATACCGTGATTTACTCTTTCAATAAGATAATAAAACTACTCTTAGAATGTAATCCAAATACATGTGAGATTCTTGGTCTTGATGAAGATCAATACTTAATCAAAACTGCTTTGGGTCAAGAATTAATTGATAATACTAATTTATTTCTCTCCAAACGTGCTGCTAAATCCTTTGGTGGATATGCAAGTGCTCAACTGCGTAGATTACAGAATGCCATTGCTAGAGATTCCATGCCACAATCAGAAAAAGAGCAACATATACTTAATTCTGTTCGCAATGCACTTGATGATTTCACACGCCGCTATTCTTCTTTTGAAAATGGAAGTATTCATCTTTATATTGATAAGGCTGTTAATCCTACACTGGATACCGAAATATTTATAGATGCCAATTATACGCATCTTCCATTGCGTGACTATGAAAATATGTGGTCAGTTATGCATACTGTTGTAAGAGAATACGACAAAATTGGTAAGCGCAATAAAAAGAAAGATGACAATCATCTTAACAAACACGCCATGCATCTGATCCGTCTTTTTATGATGGCTATTGATATTATGGAAAAGGGACAGATTCGAACGAATCGAAAAGATGATTTGGAACTTCTACTTAAGATTAGAAATGGTGGCTTTCAAAAAGAAGATAAAACTTTTAATCAAGAATTTTATGATATCCTTGCTGACTACGAGTCCAAACTTGAAAGAGCTACAAAAGAGTCTACATTACCTGACAATCCCAACATGGAGAAAATCGAATCTTTTGTTGAATACGTTAACAGAAAGGCAATTGAGGGTGACTTTTAATGCGTGATATATTAACTGAAATCAAAGAAAAACTTACGGAAATAGAGCAAAGAGAAAATGTGAAAATCCTCCTGGCTATTGAATCCGGAAGCCGCGCCTGGGGATTTGCATCTCCTGATAGCGACTACGATGTCCGCTTTATCTATGTTAGAAACGAAGCGGATTACCTACGCTTAGACGAACCAAAAGATATTATAGAATGGCAGTTAGATGAAGTCTTGGATATCAATGGGTGGGATTTAAAGAAAGCTCTAATACATTTTAAAAAGGGTAATGCAACACTTTTTGAATGGTGCAATTCTCCTATCGTATATAAAAAAACGGCTGAATGGGAGCAAATATATAACACTGTAAAATCATATTTCTCCATGAAATCAGCCATTTATCATTATAGTGGAACAGCTCACAGTACCTACTCACAATATCTACAGGACGAAATGGTAAAATACAAAAAATATTTTTATGCTCTTAGACCATTGCTTGCCTGTAGATATATTGAAGAACACAAGTGTCCCCCTCCTGTTTTATTTGATGAATTACTTGATATTGATATGTCAGATAATCTCCGACTCGGTATTGAGGAATTGCTTGAAAAGAAAAAAATTACAAATGAACAAGATTTGAATCCACAGATTCCAGTAATCATTGACTTTATTGCTTCTGAATTAACCAATCAAAAATCAATTGTGGAGTCTCTACCTGATGATCGCAAGGAAGACTGGAGTAGCCTCAATACAATATTTAGAGAGATACTCTGCAATATATAAACCACCGCAATGCAAAACTCAAAATATTATGCTACCAGCAGAGGAAATTGGTCACCTATTAGCGTATACTTAATGTAGGCGTGTCACAACATATAACTAGATATTGGGAGGTATTAAGATTTATGAAAATGAATAAGAATGCTATAAGAAAACTATTAACAGTGCTACTGACACTTATACTTGTGATGTCTGCCACTGCTTGTGGTGGTAAGAAGAACACTCCAACACAAACGACAGACAACACAACAAAAGCAGATCAAACAACAGATAGCAACATAGCAGACACTAAAACAGCAGATGACAATACAGTTGGAAATGATTCTGTTCCAGCTTCAACGACAGAACCTACGGATACAGATTATGATCCAGATAATTTAAGATCTCTTTTTGTGGAAGCTTATATGGGTCTGACAGAAGATGGAGCAGGTGTCTATTATGCAGGTAGCGCCGATGGCTCTATTGCTCTACTAATGTTTCTTGATGCAGATGCAATGGAACACTATGTATTTGTAGGACCTATTGTGGACAATGGTGGTGGTTCCGTAACCATTACAGATGAGGAAGATGGACTTACTCTTACTTTCAGTGTTACATCGTTTGCTGACGGCATTGTAATTGATATGGGTGATGAATTAGGTATTGCTACACTTGGTGATGCTGATGTCGATGAAGTTATTGATGCGATGCTTGAAATTGAGAATCTTACCACTGCAGTAGTTCCAGATTCTACTACGGATTTAAGCTATCTCAATGATGTAATTACCGAAGCTTATGCAGGTTCTTTTGCAGAGGATATCGCTGTCTATATTGCCAACAATGATGATGGTTCCTTTATGGTATTAGCATTGTTATCACCTGACACGACCGAATCCATCATTATGGTTGGTAGTGCCACAGCGGATGGAAACAATATTACACTTACAAATGAGTCAAACGGCAATGAATTGAATTTCACTGTATACGATAATGGTGATGGTTTGCTTTTGAATCTTGATGTATTAGGCTTAGGTGAAACAGTTGTAACTCCAGTTGCTGTACCTGATATGGTTACAGCATTAGAAACACTTGTATCTGAAACTGAAATAATTGTTCAATAAACAAAAACCTTACTGATTTTCATTTACAATTTGAAAATCAGTAAGGTTTTATTTTGTTACTGTATCATTAACACTCTTCATCAATTATTCTATCGCTATTACTCATTCGAATTTCCTTCTTTAATGATGCTTACACTTCCCTTGGCTTTTTTCCCTGTTACAGTAGCCTTGTATGTACCACTTTCACCGATTGTAACTTTAAAGGAGCTTGTCTCTACATCGTTTCCTTCATACACGGGTTCTTCTCCCTCTTTCTGAAGGGACACATTTACTTTCCCTGACTTACTAACGATATCAAAATCAACGATATCTCCTTCTTCTAATTCTAACAGTTGATAATCCGTTGTGTTTAAAATTAAATAGTCCATAATAAATTGATCTTTATTGCCTGTTCGGCTTCCATTAAAGGTAGATGTTGATGTGTATGATGAACACGCGGAAAGTAGCAATACAAGAGATGCAAGTAAGGATATGGCTTTTATTTTCTTCATGATAGATTTCTCCTTGAATAATGTCTAATTTTAGATTTTTTATAATTCTATCATATAGCTCTTGTTTTTTCCAGTGTTTTCTTAGGAATTAGGAACTGTTACAAGTCAAATTTTTCGAATTATCTTTTTCCTAATCGTCTGTTAAATTCATCGTAATTCGTTGTATCTCTAGGAACACAATACACCGCAAATTCTATCGTTAAGAAATCATACTGATACTCTTTTACCACCTCTGCCATTGCTTCTGCAACTACACGAGGAGGGTTGGAAAATGCTCCACAACCAAACGCCCCTAGAATCACTACATCTTCCTGCTCTTTTTTTGCAATATCAAGAATCCGCCTCATCCTCTTTACGTGTATCTCTTTTAGCTCACGGTCAGTTACTCGAATTGGTTTACTCCCACCACCTGGATTCATCGCATTGTTTGGACGTTCTCGAAGATTTGGTGCTGCGCAAGTAATGATATCTACGTTATACCACTTATCTTCCTCTAGCAATTCTGGAACCATCGTATCTGACTTAAATACAACAACCTCTGGTGTATAGATGCAGTCATCATTATATGTCACATTAAGTTTTTCTTCCTTTAGCATCTGTCTGTGATAATTATGGAATTCTCTTACTACCTTACTCTCACTAATATTAAAATATAGCGTACTGCATCGGCAGATTGCCTCCTCCTGTGCATTCGATCCTCTTGTCACTCCGCCTCCTGGATTTGTTGCGGAGGCAAAATTATGTACACATACCTTCTGCCCTGTATAAGCACTTGCTGCTTCAAGACTTCTCTTTTTTGATACAATTATTTTACATGGTTCTTCAAAACGCTGGGTGTTTGTCGTTTCTAATACATCGGTTTCTTTTATGATGTATTGTCTTGCACTTGAGTTTTGAAGTGCATCTTTTAATTTGGGATTTGTCTTAACTAGGTTTTCGGTGTGTTGAAATACTTCTATGTTTTTTCTTTTTTGTTGAACATAAGGTTTCCTCATTTCTGAATTGTATTATCGCTCACTTTATCGCTCATTTTCAATTTTATTTCAAATTTATAATAGTCGACTTTTTTATCTTCTCAACCACCCCTCTATCCGCCTCTAACCAATCAACACTATCTAACATGTCCTTTGTCAACCACCTTGCTGCCTTATGCTCTTTCAATACTAAATCTCCTGATATAACCTTACAGATAAAGCAATCCATAGAAAGATGGAACTTAGGATAATCATATTCAACTGTTTCTAACAATTCCCCAACTTCAATCTCAGTATCTAGTTCCTCTTTTATCTCACGTACCAATGCATCTTGAGGAGTTTCACCTTGTTCAACTTTTCCGCCCGGAAACTCCCAACCATCTTTAAATTCTCCGTATCCACGTTGTGTTGCAAACACTTTATCTTCATGAATAATAATTGCAGCTACTACTTTACATATTTTCATTCGTTCCTCCATTAACCATTTACAATGTATTCATAAATATCTTCGCGCACTGGCGTATCAAGTAACCATTCAATCTCCACTGCTGTTTTTTCTGTATTTACCATTATAAATTCCTTTACTTGTCCTGTTGCCTTCATGCGTCCAAGATAGTAAAACTCTTTTGAAATCTTATCATCCTTATTTTTTCGAACAAATAATTCCACTTTAATCTCTCGTTGCTCTGCATATAAAAAGTTTTGAACATCTTCCGATTCCTTTGTCCTGCTTTGTTTAGAAATCGCAATCAACTTATTGGTACTGACAAAATGATCTTCGTATTTTATAGTATCCTGAATATCTTCTCTCTTATCATAGTTGATAAACACAGGAAAAGTTTGTGTTTGCTTGTCGTATTTGTATCCACCAATATTTAAAGGCACCTCATTGTTTTTCCATTCCAGCAATCTACATACATCTTCATATGTATACTTCTGATAAAGCACAAAATTGGTATCTTGATATCGGTTGCTGTAATTAACTTTGTAACGTTCAATACCAAACGCTACTAACTCCTTTAAGATTTCATAGAATGCTGGATTCTCTAACATTTTCTCAAATGAATCCGAGATACGGAAATCTCCTGTCTGGTTGTCTTTTTGTATAAATACACACTCTGAATATGTTTGCTTTCCTGTACCTACTGGAAATTCATTTGTCATTACATTTACCACATTCTCTACTGACTTATCTTGTAACGAAATTCCATATTCACTACTTAAAGATTTCTTTAGCATTCCAATTAAACCATGATGATGCATCAGTGTTCGCTTCAATAACTCCAACTCATGAATTCTCTTACCACTTGCTAATTTCTTTGATACAAATTCAATTGCCTTCTCTTCTGCATCGGATAAACGTATTGCATAATCCTTTTCGTATTTTACAAGGAATTTGTAATAGGAACCGAGACTACTATTATCGAAAATCCGTAAAACATCCATTTCTCCATACTTATCAAAATCCTGCAACTTTGGAATATGTCCTAACTTGTTTTTTAGATTTTTATAGTTTTCTTTTATCAATTTAATATCACTAAAATTAGCTGTATCAATAGCCGCAAATATTCTCTTCTTTGAAATTTCATCAAAATGAATGGTAGAAGAACCGGGAATAATACGTTCACCTTCCAGTACATATCGACGAATATTATCTTTGTTGTAACTTCGGTCACCTGACAATGCAATCGGAATCATAAAGTTATTCTTGTAATTACCAATAAAATCAAGAATAACTACATACTCTTTTCCGTTTGCTTTTCGCAATCCACGTCCAAGTTGTTGGACAAATACTACAGGGGATTCTGTTGGACGGAGCATAATTACCTGATTAATTTCTGGTATATCTACACCTTCATTGAAAATATCGACAGTAAAAATATAATCCAATTTGTTCTCTATATCATCTGATACTAATCTCTCAATTGCTAATTCCCTTTTTTCCTGACTATCCTCACCTGTTAATGCGATTGTTTGATATCCGTGATTATTAAATTTATCACTTAGAGTGCTTGCCTCTTTCTTTGAACTGCAAAAGACTAATCCTTTCACTCTTTCTCCGCTATATCCGTAGTATTCCATTTGCTCTATCACATAATTTACACGAGTATCCGAGGTTAGCTTATTAAAATTAAGTAATCCTGTTTTTTCATCTACTGCTTCACCATCAATGTTTAATTCCGTGATTCCAAAATAATGGAACGGACAAAGAAGATTCTCTTCCAATGCTTGTTGAAGACGTATTTCATATGCAATATTGTGATTAAATGCCTGATACACGTCATAGTTATCTGTCCTCTCCGGAGATGCTGTCATTCCAAGCCAAAACTCAGGTTCGAAGTACTCCATTATATTCTGATAACTTGCCGCACCAACTCTATGCGCTTCATCTATGATAATAAACTCGAATTCATTCTTACCAAAACATTCAAGCGTTTCTGGTTTTGCCATCATTTGCATTGTTGAAAAAAGATAGTCTACTTCATAGTCCTTTGAATTACCCGAAAGTAAACCGAATGTTTTTATGTTTCCAAATACTTTTTTATAACTGGCAATTGCCTGTTTCGCAATCTGTTCTCTATGAACTAAAAATAATGCTTTCTTAGGATTTTCTTCACGTAAAGCAAAGGCAGAAGCATATGTTTTTCCCGTTCCTGTTGCAGATATTAATAAAGCACGTTTTTCTCCTGCCTCATGAATTTTCTGCAGATTTACAATAAAAGCTGTCTGCATAGCGTTTGGCTGCAATCGGTATTGCTCTATAGAAGGAATCTCTGCTGCTTTTGCAATAGTGCGTTGCTTTTTTATAGCATTATATTTTGCAGTATATTCTTCGATAAATTCTTCATAACTCTGAGTAGACTCCGAATTCCACAACTGATTGAATTCTGAAATAATATCTTGGGTATATTCCCCTTGTGTGGTCGATACAATTTTTGTATTCCACTCTTTATTCGTAGTAAGTGCACTTAATGTCATATTGGAACTTCCAACAATGATTCGATAGATTTCATCTCTCTTAAAAATATATCCCTTTGTATGAAAACCTTCTTGTGCGTTATTAGTAGTATACATCTTTAATGTAATATTTCTTAACTCAGATAACTTTTTAAGTGCCTTTGGTTCACTAAAATTCAGATAATCAGTTGTTAGAATGCACCCTGAGACATTTCTATTTTCTAATTCCTTTAAAGTCTGCAAGATAGGTGTAATTCCACTCATCGTAATAAATGCTACACTAATAGAAAATTCTTGGCACCTTAATAGTTCATCTTCAATCGATGAGATTACTTTACGTCCTTCTTTATAATTATTCGATACAAACTCTGGCTTATACGCTAAATTTGATGCTACATTTGTATCAATAAAAGCAGTTGCAAATCCTTGTTGTAACTGTTCCTCTATTTGATTATCCATTATTATTTCTCCCCTAGCCTAAGTATCGTTCCCTAAAACATATTAATCTGCTTTATTCTTTGTTTAAAACTATTTTAACACAATATATTTCCAATAACAAACAATATCAAAAATGAAAAACAACTGGTTAAGATTATAAGTTACTATTTATACAAGCAAATTTACTTAACATCATTGATTTTCTGTTGTTTCTAAATACCTATGCTGCTTTTCTTTCATTTTCAACATTTTATTCAATTATTCATCGACAACCTCCTTTTCGCTCTGTATAATTATGGTATGTACAACACCAAAATACACAAAAACATAAGGAGAATTCTAACTATGAATAAAAAAGATAAAATCAAACAATTCCTTATAATCCTTTGTTCCTTACTAGCTGGATTTGCTATTGGTTTTCTACTTTCCAACCGTATGCTGGCAATGGGCGAGGCTGGGTTATCTTTTGGAACAGTCATGCTTTTACCATTATTGGGAATATTCCTATCCTTTGTCTTTCAACTTATCATTCATGAAGCTGGGCACTTATTTGGTGGTCTGCTAACAGGCTATCACTTTAATTCCTTTCGTATTGGAAGTTTTATGTTGCTAAAGAAAGATAAGAAATTACATCTTCGTAAACTATCATTAGCTGGCACAGGTGGACAATGCCTAATGGGACCACCAGATAAAACAGATGAAAATACCCCATATGCGTTATATCTTTTAGGTGGGGTTCTATTCAACCTAATTACTTCTATCTTGTCTGGAGTAATTGCTTTTTTTACCCCTGATACTTCTATCCTCTCGTATCTATGTATGGTTTTTTCCGTGACTGGTATTGCTTTTGCTGTAACAAATGGAATCCCATTGCGTCTAACACTTGTACATAATGATGGATATGATGTTTTTTCACTAAGAAAGAATCCAGAAGCATTACGTTACTTTTTTGTACAATTAAAGATTGGGGAACAGATGGCACTAGGAACTCGCCTTCAGAATATGCCAGAAGAATGGTTCTTCATTCCATCTGATGCTATGTTGAAAAATTCTTTAATTGCTACGATTCGTGTTTTTAACTGCAACCGCCTTTTGGATCAAAAGCAATTTGAAGTGGCTGATATGGAGATAGAACGCCTCTTTCAAATGGATGCAAATATCGTTGGAGTACACCGTAAACTTCTGATTAACGATCAAATCTACTGCGAGCTAATTGGACAAAACCGACCAGCACGACTAGTAAAATTGTTTACAAGAGATCAGAAGAAATTTCTAAAACGTATGAAAAATTCTCCTTCTGTTCTACGAACACATTATGTTTATGCGTTAGTTGGCAATAACAATACGAAGAAAGCCAAACAAATTAAACGTCGTTTTGAGAAAACTGCCAAGAGCTATCCGTATCCGTCAGAAATTATTGCTGAACGTGAATTGATGGAGTATGCCGTTCAACATTTGTAATAATATAGTAAGATAAACAAGGGCGGCATTCAGAAACAAATCGAATGCCGCCCTTGCTTATATCATTTTTATTATTCAAAATTAAATCCTACTCCGCTTTCCTACTCCACAGATTTCCAAATCCAATATCCATACTCTTCCTCTAATGTATAAAGAACATTTCCCATATCATCATATGCTGTTGCCACTACATCATTTGTAATACCAATATCGGATGTTTCAAACGTTACGATATGAAATCCTTTCTGCGTAATCGATTCTATTTTCGTTTCTCCAAAGACTGTTACCTCTACACTCTTTATTCTTTCATCATTAACCACATAAGAAAATAGTTGAATTCCGTCATTATACGACCAGTGAAACAATGCTCCTGCCATCTCTATTCCATTCTTTCCTTCAGTTTCAAAAAATTTCGGCCAACTTAAACAAGTATCATTAACTTTCCAGCCGAGCCATGCTTTTTTAACTAAGACAACATCATAGCAACTGTAGCTATCGTATATATAAAATTTCCAAGTATTCCATTCATAACTGCCAAGTAATTTTGATTTGTAGTTCAATCGCCCGCTTATATCTGCCGCACTTTGAGGATTCATTCGATATCCTTGGGCGTAATTAATACTTAGGAAAACACAAATGTAAACAAATAGTGCAATTATCGCTACTCGAATACTCTTTCTCTTCCTAAGCTTTTTTGCTAAAACAGAATACTTCATTTCTGACTCGCCACTTGCACCATCAAGTGAGATATCTTTATTCAGTAAATTATAATAGTTCAGACATTCCTTGCATTCTGCTAAATGTTCTATCACAACCTGCTCACTAGTTTCCGTTGCTGACTTATCCAAGCAAAGTGGCATAATGTCTTTCACCATATCGCATTTATATTTCATAGCCATACTCCTCCTTCAATCGTTTTTGGATTTTTACTTTTGCTCTTGAGAAAAGTACCTTTACTGTTGCGTCCTTTAAGTCCAATAATATGCCGATTTCCTTATATGGTAATTCTCCAAACAACCGATACTCTACAATATTCCTGTCCCTTTCCTCAAGTTCTTGAATTATCTTTTTAATATGCATGCCTATTATTTTTTCCTCTACAATCGCACTTACTGCTTTTACTTCTTGATTCACATCTACTTTGGCTTTCATATTATTTTGTTTGATCTGCGCTCTAACATGCGAATAATAGATGTTTTTTGCAATCTGACATAACCAAGATTTCACTTCACACTCTCCCCGAAATCGTCCAAAGGAAACAAATGCTTGATAGAAACTTTCTTGTGTTAATTCTTCTGCTGCACTATCATCATATCCAGATAGTTTTAGCAAAAAATGATAGACATCTTTTTGATATAGCGTATATATCTCTTCAAATTCTTTCATCACCCCTTCTCCTTTCATCTATTAGTCGTCGTTTCTGCTAAAAGGTAACAAGGAAATTTTAGTTTGTAGTTATCCTATTATTACTTTCTATTATTATTTTCTATCTTGAACTCTTTCTTTGCAAATAAAAGACCTCATAGAAAGCACATTTGCTCTACAAGGTCTTGGTTTTCCCTCTCTTCTGTCTATTAAATCATCAGTATTTTTTATGTTCCCTGTACGCATCATCTATTACCTTCCTAACCCCATCATAATCCTCCCATGAAAATGCGATTCCATAAACACTTTTCTTTATCTTCTCTTCTACAAAATCACTATAATCAGCCATATATTTATCTATATAATAACGATCTACAAATTCCAAAACTTCCTCACAGATATCACCTCGTGAAAGAACCTCATCACAATTATCTGTCAAGAATTCCTTTCCTGTCATTTTTCTTTCCTTAACAAGTTTTAAATCTTCTTTAAAAAAGTCTTCACCATCACCAAAATAAAAATCATTTTCAATTAACCATGTTACGAAAAAAGCAATATGATTTCCGGCATACTCCCAAATTCTCGCATTATCTTCGTCGGTAAGCTCCTCTTGCGTCTTGTTCTGCTCTTCACAAAATCTTTCACTGGCTGAATCCCAGTACCATTCAGACTTATCATATTCGAATTTTTTGTTTCGTTCATTCTCATTATTATGTTCTTGCTTCTTAATTTCTGCTTTCTCTTTTACTTTTTTTCTACCTTTTGTTAATCCCCATAACATTATAATTTCCCTCCTACGCAAATTTTCCTTATTAATGCATTCCTCATTGTTGCTTTCCATCAAACTAAACTTTATTTAGCAAACGCTTCCCAACCCATTGCATTTTCAATATCCTCAATGGCATCATTAATTGTTGCTATGTTATCACCCTTAGTAATTCTTTTCTCCTCTAAAATAATGGGTTCTATAATATCTCTACCCAACTTTACCGCTCCTTGCTAATATAATATGCTGCGATAAGGTTTCATTATCTGTTGAAATATGGTAAACTAATTATTGTAACCAATGTATACTACGGATTGCTACACATGATTATTTGTCCTAGTATCATTATATTGTGTGGGAAATTTCACCTCATAATATAACAATCTTATTCTACGAAAGGATATTATAAAATTATGACGAACAAATACCCGATACACCCAGATTTTGAAGCAATCGGAAAAATATTGGAACCTGTTTTAGCAGGCGACCAAGTAGTTACTCAGGCTATGATTGAACAGTTTTTCACTGAGTGGAATAACAATACTTCCGATGAAGAGATTAAAGTTACTAAGATGTCTATCCCTAGTTATGACGATGTACAAATCGATCTACAAATTATGGAGCCACAAACCATTTCTGATCAACCAGCTCCTTGTTTGGTTTACTATCATGGAGGTGGCTTTATCTTACCAATAAATCCATTCCAACTTGCACTTCTTCGTGAATATATTCTTGGAACAGGCTGCAAAGTTGTATGTGTAGATTACCGACTTGCACCAGCTGTTGCCTTTCCAGTCCCTGTAGAAGATTGCTACCAAACTCTATTGTGGACATATCAAAATG
Organism: Anaerosporobacter sp.; assembly: GCF_031551385.1. GTDB lineage: Bacteria > Bacillota > Clostridia > Lachnospirales > Lachnospiraceae > Anaerosporobacter. The sequence continues at coordinate 10,691 of NZ_JAVBNS010000004.1, read as the reverse complement.
CTACTTCTTTGGGTATTGATAAGCAAAAAATAGTTTTAGCTGGTGATAGTGCTGGTGGTTCCTTCGCTGCTGCCGTTTCTTTAATGGCAAGGGATAAAAATGGTCCTAAAACCGCAGGACAAATGCTTATTTATCCTACAACCGATGCCAGATTAGAAACAGAATCTATGAAGACATTTATTGATACTCCTGTTTGGAATGCTCCTGCTACAGATATGGTTTACAAACTCTATATGCGAGATGGTGACCAAGGACTTCGTGCCTACAGCTCTCCTTTAGAAGCTGATTCCTTTGCTGATCTACCACAAGCTTATGTAGAAGTCACAGAATTCGATTGTCTCCGCGATGAAGGAATTCTTTATGCAGAAGCACTTCAAAAAGCTGGTGTCGCTACAATTCTGAATAAAACAAAGGGTACAGTACATGCTTACGACTATGCACTTGAAAATGAGCTTACGAAAGAAGGTCTTTCTCATCGTATCCAATTTCTAAAACAGATTTTTGGTTGTAGTGACAGATAATTATCGATTACCAAATACATAAATTTAGATATTACGAATGAAATACACTTATCATGACTCGGAAGAGCTGTCTACTGTGATAGCTTTTCCGTTTTTTGTTATCTCACTTGAAATGTGATTTTCTATTCTAGCTTTTCTTGATTTTCTATCTTTTAGTATGATTACGATACCAATTGCCGTAAGCGCCATCTCCAATATAAGAGTCACTATAAAACCTCTTATACGGCTTCCTTTTGTGACTGCCCATTGTACCTCATAGGGATTATCCGTATAGTAAAATATAGAGATTTTATCTCCCTTACTCAATGAAGAGATCGTATCGTTTTGTTTCAAATCTTGTGTGTATGAGATACCATTTACTTGATAGGTGATTTGCACAAAGGATGTGTATGTAGTCTTTTTATATCTATGCTTGCTACCACCAGTTCTACGCGTACCCGTTGGTATCACCTCTACCTCATTTACAACAGCAACTTCTTCCTTTGACGTTTTATTAAACTTCGAGTATGAATATTCTGAATCTATGTTTACAATACAAGCATATACTCCAGCAAAAACGAAGAGTACACCAATTGCACGATAAAACGATATCGTCTCAATAATCGGTAGCTTCCCTAATACATACATAATCCATAATATTCCGACGATTAAAATGGCTATGAACAGTACGATATCCTTCCAAATGTACTTGCCCTCTACAGTCGTATATATTTCATTTGTATTGTCTCGGTTATAGTAAATATTTGTTTTTTCTCCTTTATACATGCCGTCTCTATACGTAACAATTCCTGTGTACTCCACACGTTCATGATTATATTTCACTGTTACAATATAATCTATATCTATAAGTCCCCTACTATTTTCTGAATATTCTCGCTCTATCTCAGCGATTGTTCCAGTCGTTTTTGATGCCGTCTTTTTTAAATCCTCATAGGAAATATATTCGTCTATTGTACCAATAATCGCCAATACAGCAAACAGTATACAGGCAATTCCTAATAAAGTGATTAAAATTTTTTTCATAATAGACCTCATTTCCATTCCCGTTTTACTTTTTTTACATTATTTCGTCCTAATGATATACTAAGTAAAATGAGTATTACTCCTGCTCCAGAAGACCAAGCCAAGGAAACCGTATCATCTGTTGCAATGCTTCGATCTCTTGGTGTTATCGTATTCGGATTATTAGGATTGTATAATATAGCTATTTCCTCGCCAATGTACCTTCCATAATTTTGAATACTCAGGTGATTATTATAGAACACATCATCTACTGTATATTTGACATAAACTTTAGTACTAATGCTCCTATTTTTCCCTCTAGTACTAATCTCCGTTACAATTGCCGTTGTTTCTAAACCATTCTGCATAAGTGCTTCTTTATTAATGAAATTCATTACGTTGATTACAATGATTCCAATACCAACGATTATTCCAATAATATTTTTCAAACCAAAGTTGGACATTATTGACTCCCTCAAAATACAAATTATATTACCTGTTCAAATGACACAAGTTTTCAATAGCAACCATATTATATCATGTTTTTTGGTGATAGAAAATATTAATTACTACACAGCAGTTTTAGGTATAGGAGATATCGTGGACATCGTTACTACACAGCATTAGCCTTCACATTCACATCACTAAAACATCGTAAAAGCAAAAAAACTCCTCCACTCCTATAAAATATAAGAGTGAAGGAGTACTTGTTCTTACTACCTTTTTTACCAAAACCAAGCTTATGTATCACAATTGCCGTAGCTTATGCCAGCAATTAATCATATGTTCGTTAAAATTAATCCTGTGGCAAATTATTAATCAAATGGCAAGCTGCCTCATGCACAGGAATCACAGAATCCTCTCCAAAGGTAGTTGCGTATACCAATATCGTTTTGTCAGGATACATAACATAATATGTTGTTTGATACATAGTAATTGTTTCATTGCTACGCATAAAATCAACAATATAAATGTAACTGCCATTATTATTCCAAACAGAAAACTTCAAATCAGAAAGTCCACCCATTTTACTAAAAGTACTGACAATCATAGAAGCAAAAAAATCTTTCTGTATACTCTCCAAGGAATAATCATATGCAGCACCACCATATAGTGGTTCTTCTGATATTTCAACTGCTACATGGCTATTAAATCTAAAGTTCTCTTGATCCACCTCTGGTGGCACAAAAAACGCACCATTTAAGAGACCATATTCAGTACCATCAACCACGCCCCACTCCTCTGGAATGTTTACAGAATACTCACCGAGTTTTACTGCGGTATCCTTCCATTCGGCAGTATCATCATAAGATACATACTCGATATCGATTGGTAGTGATGATGAATCGTCATGTTCTGCTGTTATATTATTATCAGGGTTTGCTTCTGTTTTATCCTTTTCTGACGTTTCATTTTCAGTTTTTGATATTTCATTGTTTTGATTCGTAACAGAAGATTCTGTATTAGAATCCTTTGAAATTTTAACATTACACGCTGATAAGAGCAATATACTACATACTATAACTCCAAAAATTATTTTCTTCACAATATCCTCCTATTTCGTAGTTTATTATGTCCATTATGTAAATCTAGCTATCTGACTATCATTGTGGCAATTTATGTAGAAAAATCACCAATGAAAGTATAGCATATTCAGACCCTATAATCAATCTTGCCCCCAAGTAACAAGTTTGCTTTTTCAGTATAATAAAGAAGAAATGTGTTTTCCTCTGCTGACAGCATACTAAGCATGATCATCAAAACCATTTGCATTTCATAACAAAGTTTCCTGCGTCAAAATATCCTGCCTTACCATAATATTTTTCATGCATTTCATCTTTTACAGCCTGCAGTTCTATTCCTGCTCCACCTTTTTCTTTCACCTTTTTCTCTAATTCACTAAGCAATATACTTCCATATCCTTTATTCTGTTCCTTATGAGAAATAATAATCTCTTCTAATGTATATGCAACAATGTCATCATACTGCTTGAAATAACCCATTACAAATCCAATTACATTCTCTTCTTCATCTCTCATAATGAGTGAAAAAGAATCGTCCATTCTAACTACCTGCTGTATCCGCTTTCTCGCTGTTTCTACCGTCCAGCAGCCACCTTCATATTCATTATAGTGTTCTATGTACATGGGAAGAATTATTTTGATATCGTCTAGAAACATTTCAGTTATTTTCATGTGCTACTCCCTTTCTACCTAACTAATTTGACCAACTATAGCGTTTCGTAACAAGAATAAGAACCTCGTAGGGGCATAACATTTCTTGAAAATATTATGCCCCTATTACACAATTAACACTTGCTTATGCTTGTTTTTTCGCCTTAAAAAACTTAAATACAACTGCTGCCAAAGCCGCTCCAACGAATGGTCCTACGATAAATACCCATACATTTGTAAGTGCATCTCCACCTGCAAAAAGTGCTGGTCCAATGCTTCGAGCTGGGTTTACAGACGTACCAGTAAGTGGAATACCTACTATATGCACAAATGTAAGAGTCAAACCAATTACAATTCCTGCAACGCTGCTTTTGCTTTCATCAGAAGTAACACCTAAAATTGTAAAAACAAAGAAGAATGTTAGAATGATTTCTATGATAATTGCACCACCAACACCACCAGCATTTGCGATACCATTAGAACCAATGTTAATATGCCAATGAATTCAGCAATATATTTTTGCATTTTTGCCATAAAATACACCTTCCATTTCTTAAATTTTTATAAAATTCATTATTAGTTTATCATGTTCAATACATAATTACAATGACAGCATATTGCTTAATTTGTACATACATGACAGCCATGAACTGTTAAAAACACATTATGCTTTGGGCATACTGGGAACCCTTTTAAAATTTGGTCATATAAATCTAGCTCTGTGGCTTCAATCCAAGCGTTAATTTCATCAACATTAATGTCACTTTGTACCATTCGTAATATTAATGATTCAAAATCAATTATTTTCTCCAATAACAATTCCATACATGGTTCATAGTCTAATGTTTCCCAGCCTAATTTAGTTTTCATTCCTTTTATAACAGACAAAACAAACATACGGTTATTATCAAAATCATTGTAATCCCAAGGCATATCACCTATATCAAAACCTACAGTCCCATTGCCAACAACAGCCTGATTCTTTTCTAAAACAAAAACCATTATCATTTTTTCTCTTTCGGTTTTTGCCAATCTTGACCCACTTAACCCAAAGACATCTAAAAACACGCTTGTCAGCCCGTTACTCATATGAACATTTATCTTGGTTATTCTTTCAATATATATACTATTTGACATTTTTTATCCTCATGAAATTAATTTTTCTTTATTATGTCTCATCACACCCTATTACAGAATATCAGACTTGTTTCATTTCATTATTCAGCTCCACAAATTTAAAGTGGTCTAGTTATTTATACCCAAATACAATGTATGTTTTTTCATTTTCATCATATTCATAAGGTATATTATATTCTGTTAGTACAGACAATAACTGCTCTTCTATATCTATTGTGATAGTTTTAGGCTCCATCAAACGTCCTTGATATTCATATTCTTTATATGTTGGCTTAAACTTCATCCATTCAATTATTATCGGATCAATATGATTAATATCCTCATCACCGCATATGGACCAAAAGACTCTTGGTTCTATATCGTCCAAAAAAGTCTTATACATTAATGGAATATCCTTCATATTCGTATTTATCTCATGCAGTAATTCTTTCCATTTTGTATGATTCATATAACTTGTAAGTCCACGTTTTTCAACAAGTATTCTTGTTTGTTCTTTCATCGTTTTCTTTTTATTGTACCGTCCACGTTCTATATCATCTATCAAATGTTGCATATGCAAGATACATTCCTTGTCAACTTTAGAAAAACAGTAACTACTTGATATTTTTTGTTTATCACGTATAACATAATACCACATTGGTGTTAGAATTCTTTTTGACATTGTTACTACGAAATGAATATCTCCTTTCCATCGAACATCAAAAACTTTTCCAAATTGTTCACCAGCAAAAGGTATCTTTATTGGCTCAATAATTCCGCTGTAAACATTTAGAGAATTCGTGAACTCCTTATATATAAATTGAAAATGCTCTTGCATATTCATTTCTTCTCTTTGCTTCCTGTATATATCCATTCAAATCCTCCTGTTTGTCTTAAAATCTAATGAATAGTGATGTCCGTATTTCTTTTCTATGTGGCTTTTTTCTATTACAATATCTTGAATAAACCATTTTTCTTTATGATTTAAATACCACTTTTTAAAAGAACTACATTTTGCGTCCATATATACACCTCTATAATTTCTAATTTTCATCTATACGTTCTGCAATGCTCATACTACTATTATATTTCATATTAGTATAAAAGTACATTTTTCCAAAACAAAAGATACTCTTCTCTCTAAGATTAACTGTTCGTTTCTTATCGTTCTTAATCTATTGAATTACAGCATCTGTTTTATACATCATGATTTCTTTGCAAAATTTATAACCATTTTACGATGTACAATCTATAGCGCTTTCATTTCATCTGAAAATTTATTTGAGGTATTGTTATTGGTGTTCCTTTGATTTATCATAAGATTAGCACCTACCTCCCTTAAACACTGTATTTATGCGGATGTAAAACTCTTTTGACATACTTAAATCATGCTATGTCAAAGCACTTTGATAGACGCTTTTTCTTTAATCCATTATGCTGAATACAGGTCAAGAGAACCCATAAGAAAGGAGGACACCCCTTGGAGCTTCATACCCAAATAAAGAAATATCGAACCACTATGAACTTATCACAAGAAGAACTGGCAGAAAAAATCTATGTTACCAGACAGACTATTTCCAACTGGGAAAACAATAAAAATTATCCCGACATTCATAGTCTTCTTTTACTAAGTTCATTGTTCAACATATCTCTTGATCAATTGATTAAAGGAGATATCGAAATTATGAAAGAAGAAATTGACAAAAACGAATTAAAGAAATTCTATCACGATGGTACAATATTTACAATTTTATTATTACTATCCATCTTATCGGCTGTTCCCCTATCTGCATTCTTCAGTTATTATGGCTTGCTTATATCTGCTGTAATATGGGGAATATCCATGTATTATGCTTGTAGGATTGAAAAATACAAAAAAAGCAACAATATTCAGACCTATAGAGAAATCATATCCTTTACAGAAGGAAAACGATTAGATGAGATTGAAAAAGCAGAAGAATATGGAAAGCGTCCTTACCAAAAAGTATTCTCAGCTTTTCTCTGTGCTGTTATAGCCTTTGTAGTTTGTCTATTATTCACTTGGTTGCTGAAATCTTTTGTTTTGTAAAAAGCCTTCTAGTTCTGCAAATTTGAAGTTATCAAAGTGTTGCCACTGAGAGCATTATATATACAACCCTTTTCAAATCAACTATTTTCAGAAAACAACATTAAAGTTGCTTTCTGAAAATAGCATTAAATACATATATCTCCAAATTCTCCACCAAAATATTTACACGCAAAATGCCATCATTAATGTAAAAATAAGACTTTGAAACTTTGTTTTCGTCATTGCCTTTCCTCCTTCCTTTTTTGCGATTAAAAAAACACTAAATATCATCAAAGCCTTCAGACGTTCAGCTCAAACAATATTTAGTGTCGATTTTTCATATATTCTTTTCTTATTTCAATTTTATTCTTACTATTGACTCCAAGACTTTCTTCCTACTCCAAGTAATTACCCACTGGTGAGGTATTATACTGCTTTTTAATCTCCATAATCACAGAACCATCGTCTTGACGTTCTTCTGATAAGATTTTATATTTTGTTCTCGATTTTTCCAAGCTCCCTTTATACTTTAATACCTCCTGGTCAACCATTTTTACTGCATAGTCATGTCCGAGATCCTCTTTCAACATGAAATGCAATGTTTGCGTAATACACGCTGCTTTCACACGCTTCATCTTTATCATCCTCCATAATTAGTTATTATTTTGAAACGATACAGAATTGACGAATAAAAATAGAATCTTACCATATGGCGTCAAATAACGATTTTATTGTTTACTCTGTAATTACTTGATCATTTTCAACTCATATTTTAACATTTTTCAAAACGAAATGTCAGTCTTTTTTTCACAAAAATCTTCTATCATCTGGTGAATTTCATTTTTCAGGTAGAAGTTGAATATCATGCTTATTTTTTAACAGTATTAGCAACGGAACTATTTCTCTTAGTTAAGAAATAATGCAAGTATGGCAGGTAATCTCAAAGACCACCTGCCACATAAAATAATATTTATTAAATTGGTTTTATTCAAACTCGGCAAGTTCACTTTTGTACTTAAATGTATTTGTTTAAGTATCGTATGGGAAATGCCTCTTTTTTATCTCAATTACACATCTTATTCTGGCTTACTGATTTTCTGTTGCCAAAGTGTTGCCACGTTTTTATCTGATTACTGCTGACTGTACCTAACAGCAATATCTGAGGATCAAAGTTGCTCACAAATCTGATTTACTGATTTGTGTTATCTTCTGTATAAGGACAATGCTTCTTTCGTGTCTCTTTCAGCATATGCCGAGCGTGCCCTTCTCCTTGTTCGGCAAGTGGGCATCCACCAATTTCTGGCGAGCAGACCACTCGCTTAATTTCCGTCAATGCTTCAAGCTCTCTAGTCAGTTCGTGTAGCACACCACACTGCACCTCGTAATGCATGAAATAGCCACGCTTTTCACCGACCAGCAAACCTGCTTCCCGAAGCACTTTGAGATGTTGGGATACAGTCGCTTCAGAAAGTTGCAACTTCCACGCTAGCGCACGCACACAGTAGGTACGCTCCAAAAGCAATGACAGCAGTTTCATGCGGGAATCATCAGCCAACGCTTTCAGTACCAATAATTTATCCATTCCAATCCCCCTATCCTACTATTTTACAATCCAATGAATTAAATGTATCATAAATCTTTAATCAGGTCAACGACGAATTGTATTTTAATTCGCTATTGACCTAATTGATTTAATGTGTTATATTTAATTTGGTAATTACCTAATCAAAATACAGGAGGCGTTTTATGTACACCAATTCCAAATGTCCTTTGGGGCTAAATGATGCGGAAACCAAAAATTTCCAAAGAAAATTTAATTGCAGTGCCATATCCAACAACAAAGAGGACGCTCCGAGTTGCTTTTCTGGTCACAGACCGTCATTCGCCTGTATAGGCAGAGAAAGTATGTGCGAAAAGATGCGGGAACATACCCAGCCATCAGGTTGCGTACCCCCATGCAAAAGATGATTTCCAGCAGGTAGAAAGTAAGGACAGCATTTAGCTGTCCTCGCTTTCTGTATTATTGATCTATCCATCGTCTTAGCTCCCGTAGAGGAAAGCCGAATGTAAGGCCATGGTCTTACGAATTTGCTAACATAACCGCCAGCGAATCCATGTAGTCCCGCCAGTATACGATCTTCCGGTCTTTGATGGTGACAATGGAGCAAAACCGATTGTCGTATGCTTTACCGCTGGGAACTGTTCCATGGACTTCGTACTCCAATACAACAACACCGCCTTCCGCCTTGTAAACTCTAAGATTATCGGCGGAATGAAGCTCGTTCGAGTATCCTTCAAACCATTTCATATAGGCGTCGCGACTCTCAAATCTGTTTGTAAATCCGGGAAAATTATACAGAAAATCAAAAACTGCGTTCTCCGCAACTGTATCCCCAAACCACTCGCCGTCCACCTCACCTTTCAATCCCTCCATAACAATGTTAAAAAAAGGTTCCGTTCCTTTTTTATACTTTTTCTTGTTGTCCATGTGTGTACCTCCTTATAATTTGTATGGTTATCGTGTAATTACATTTACAGAATAACATAGAAACCACGACATCTATGTGTCGTGGTTTTGTGGTATAATAAAAATTATTACGGAGGTAGTCACTATGAAAATGGACAGGATGATTTCTATTATTATGATTTTATTGGAACGCAGACGGGTAAGCATACCTGAACTGGCGAAGATATGCGAGGTTACGACACGGACTATACAACGCGATTTGGACGCCATCAATCAGGCGGGTGTTCCAATTGTATCCTATCCTGGCGTTGGGGGCGGTGTAGGCATCATGTAAAACTATAAGTTGGAAAAACAGCTCTTTTCAACGGCAGATGTTACGCCCCTGTTAATGGGCCTTAGCAGCATTCGTACGACACGGTCAGGAGATGAGGTGGTAGGTACACTGGCGAAGATCAAAGGTTTTATACCGGAGGAACAGCGTAAAACCATTGAATTAAAAGCCGGCCGCTTCGTCATCGACACATCTCCTTGGGTTGGAAGCAGCCATAGCATAGAGCTTGCTAATCTGCTGGAAACGGCGATGGAGAAAACCTGCCTAGTACACTTTGCCTACAGCGACCATAAGTTGAGCCAAACCATTCGAACAGTGGAACCATATCGTTTGATTCTGAAAGTTATGAGCTGGTATCTTGAGGGATATTGCTTGAAGCGGAAGGATTTTCGCATTTTCAAGTTATCCCGTATGTCAGAGGTGGCACTGATAGACGAAAGATTTGAGCCTCGTCCATTTAATCCGCAGCCACTGCTGCAACCCGCTTTTCCAGAAGCAGAAAAAGCCTTGCCTGCTCTTCTGCGCATCCACGAAAGGGCAATTGACCCTATTATTGACGAGTTTGGTCCAGACTGTATTGAACAAGAAAGTGAAAACACTTGGCTTGCAAGGGTTTTTGTTCTCGACAACGAGCAGGGCTACAAGTCTTTGCTTAAATTAGGGGCAGATTGTGAATGCCTTGCGCCTGAATGTCTGCGTGAAAATTTTGTCCAATATCTGGCGCAGCTTTCATCAGTTTACGCACCGCCTATTCCGGAGCGCGGAGAGGGATAACACCTTACACTGCTATATTTCTATTATTTACAAATTCCCGCTATTATGCTATCCCTTTACCATGGCGTGCTTTTTATTGACATGGCAACAAAAGATTTGCTATAGAAGGCAAAATACCCATATTTTAAATATGACAGGCAATCGTAAAGACTACCTGTCATATAAAATAATCTGTATTAAGTTGGTATTATTCAAACTCGCAAGGTTCTTTGTAATTCTTCTATTACTTTTCTTCATCTATACATTGCAGTATAGATAA
>NZ_JAVBNS010000193.1:0-3365 GCF_031551385.1 Anaerosporobacter sp. | reverse complement strand
ATGCAATCTTCATAGCAGCAGGATTCTTGACAACTAACTCATCAACCACACGTCCATATGTCTTCATAATTAAAAATTGTCCTCCTACAACATTGGAGCTTCCCGGCCCAACCATAACTGCTGTAATCCCTGCATGTACAGCTTCTGCAAAAGCGGCATCCATCGGATTAATTGCATCTATCGCTCGCAAATATGGCGTAATCGGATTGCAACTTTCATTTGAATCATCACCTTCAATGCCCTTCTTCTCTTCCGTAATTCCAACATGGCAATGCGCTTCAATTATGCCCGGCATAACTAGATTACCCTTCGCATCAATCACTTGTATTTCATCTTCATTCTCTACTTTAAATATATTTCCTATCTCTACAATCTTACCTTGATCAATAAGTACATAACCATTATCGAAGTCCACTCCTGCCATCGTTTTAATTTTTCCGTTTTTTATAAGCAACATAACTATTGTTCCTTCCTATCGCATATATATATCAATAATCTAATAACTATTTTCCGAAATAGTATTTCCTTATTCTGTTAGACTATACTATGATTCCCGTATCATAACGTTTATTTTCTTCTTCATATGAATGAATACCATGAAATAATTTGAATGAATGTTTTGCGAAAATATGGTAATACTATTAACGAATTTATCAAAAACAAGAAAGGAGTCCTACTATGAAAGCAACAGTAGACCAAGATGGATGCATTAGCTGTGGCGTATGTGTAAGCGTATGTCCAGAAGTATTTTCACTTAACGAAAACGACATTTCCGAAGCAATTGAAGGTGATATTCCTTCCGATAGCACAGAAGCCGCACAGGAAGCTCGTGATAGCTGTCCTGTAGATGTAATATCTATTACTGAATAAAAGCAAAAAACAATTTTCATTCACTCGAAACTGATTTCCTGTGATATGAAAATTGTTTTTTCTTTTTTATTCAATACGTTACCTGTACTTGTGTATCAATATAGTAGCTTGCAAAACTCCATTGCCTATCTTGCACTAATTCTTTGTGCTTTCATACTTGTAATCAGCTTTTTCCCGTAATGCACAATAATCAACAAGAATGGTATTGCATATAACATAACAAGATTCCATTTCACGATAATAATATTATACAAAAACTCAACATCAAACTGTGTCCTACAAAGTGTTAATGCCAAGAAGTAGATAAAAGCCGCAAACGGAACGTACAAGAACTTTATATTCCTTACAGAACATACCCATTTAACACACCGCATAGATATACTTGCATAAAGACAAATTCCTAAAAAATCCGATAGAAACATAATCATAATTAAAATCGCTTCAAAATTCTCCACGATATTCATTACGGATATTCCCTTCATCGCAACATAAAAAGGTGTTGCCATAGAAGCTGCTGCATTGTTACCCACAAGACCAAAGGAAATAACCGTTACTACGATTAGTAATACGCAAAAAAGCACAATCGTGGTTACAAAGAATCTGCATATTAGCTTTTTGCTTTTACTGTAATCCTTTACACTATCACCATACATTAGTATTAATAATATATTTCCCGCGGCCGCTATCACAAATCCTGCCTGCTGCCAAAGTTGCGAGAAACTTAACGGATTCGCAACTTTAATATAATCAAATCGAATATTAGGCACTGCACTTAGCACATAGATTACTATAATAAGAAGAATCGGAACTAATATAAACTCTGCAAAGCGAAATATTGTCTTTACTCCATGTAGGAACGCATATACAACAAGTATAATAATTGCTATAAAAAATACTTGCTCCTTCGTATTTGACATAATCGAGGATTGAAGATTTAATGCATATTGCCATACTTTTGTGGCTAACGAAACCATCGCCCATGCACCATAGAATACCATTATAATTTTCGCAACAGCACGTCCCATAAGTTCGACAAGAATCTCATAAAAATTATGGTGTGGATACGCCTGCATAAACAAGGTAATTAAAAGCGCAAGTGGTACTAATGCTACAAGCGACAACAATACACTGATACATGCACTTCTACTATTTCCTACTGCTAGTTCCGCTGGCAACAATGTTAGAATTGGTGTAACAGAACATGCTAGAAACATATAGAATAACTGACGAAATGTAATCACCTTTTTCATAGACACCACCCACCTTCTATTATTTGGTACGATAATGTATATGATTCTATCACACTATTACCATAAGGATCACTTGTATAGTAAACACCTAAAGCAATTGCCGCTAAACTAAATAGCAAAAACAAAAATAGTTTTATCTTATCATCTAGAAGTTCTTTCCCTTTCATTATTGAAACAGCAATAATGATAATAATAAATATATATAGCATCCTCTACCTCCACCCTTCCAACACACTAGACTTGGTTACCCTTGACTCAATTGTGTAATCAAATTTTGTAATTTGAAGAAAATCATATTGGTGATTTTTTAGAGTAGTCCATATCGTACTATCATTTTTCAGAATGTCGCTCAAACGAAAGGCATCTACGTTAATTGTTTGAGAAACCGATATTGCTTGATTTAGAAGCCTTATCATATACTTTGTCTGTTCCTGTTTTATCTGACTCCGAATCTCTCTGTTAACGATTTGATTCGGATGGGAAATACTGCGTAATACACTATCGAATTGCAATTGCACATTGACATTTATACCATTTGTCTGTAGCGTTGGTGTTAAAACCGTCTTTACATTATGAATCGTCAAACCATAACCTGCTGACAGATAAATCGGACAACTCCGAACAATTCCTTTTAATAAATCAATTCCTAGCGATGTATCCTCATCAAGATAGGCAACTAACTTGTTATTATAGAATGCTGCATAGCCACCCAATCCCAGTTTCTTATCTTCATAGTTCACATATGGTATAATTGTACTTGTTCTTCCTGTTTCAATATCTTCAAAAATCCACAGAATTGTATTTTCATTTCTTGTGACAGTGTCTAAACGTTTTTGAATTAATGCTTTCAAATCATCATGAATCATCACTTTTTCTTCCTGTGCATCTTTCATCACAGTCGCCGCTTTTCCCTCTTTCACAATATACATAAGCGCATTGATTTTAATCGTTTCATCTTTAATTAAAAACTGAATCGTCTCATCAATTCCATGCTCTGCAAGGCCTTGCCCAAGCAAATAAAAACTCGTATAGGCAAAAGAAAGGTCTTTTTGATTTTTCTTCTTTAGATTCTCAAATGCTTCAAACAGCGTATTTCCTCTCGCTTCAATCGTTTCAATGTCCCCATTAATCGTATCCGGGCCACCAATTCCATATAAAGCAATGATACTATACTGGTTATCAATATAATCAATACCCAATACTCGAATCATATCAATTGTATTAATTTCTTTCTTATTAAAATCT
>NZ_JAVBNS010000281.1:0-5171 GCF_031551385.1 Anaerosporobacter sp. | reverse complement strand
TAATAGAATATGACCTGCTTCTGGATGTGACATTCCATGAAGTGGCTTACCCTCTATAATTACGCCTACACCTACACCAGTTCCGATTGTGATATAGATACTGTTCTTTACTTCCTTTGTTATTCCCCAAGTTGCCTCACCAATCGCAGATGCATTTACATCCGTATCGAATCCCACTGGAACATGCAATGCTTCTTCAAATGCGCCAACAATATTATAATTTCTCCAAGCAAGTTTTGGCGTTGATGTGATATAGCCATACGTATCCGATTCTCTATTTAAATCAATCGGCCCAAAACAGCCTACACCTAATGCATCAATATCCTTACTTTTGAAATACTCAATTAATTTGGGCATTGTTATCTCTGGTTTTTCCGTTGGAATGGATAATCGTTCAAAGATTTCTCCTTGCTCATTCCCAATTGCAACTACCATCTTCGTGCCACCAGCTTCTAACGCACCTATTCTCATGTGTGTGCCTCCTTGTTTTACATGTATTTTTGTTGAACTCTATTATTTTAATATTGCTTATTTTTATATTACTACTTTTCTGATTAACTTCTACTCTTTAAGGTATTATTATCCTTAGATTATTTTAAGCTAAACCAAGATTAATTTCAAGTTAATTTTAATCATTTATACTTTTATTTCACTCCTACACGTATGAAGTGGTTGCTACCACTTTGCTACGCGACAACAACCACTCTATAGTACAACTACTACTTCACTTGATAATATTGAAAATCCGCATATCCTGTACTAATTCTGCCTAGGAAGTTTCCACAGAATATACCTGGGCGTGCACCTGTCCAGCCTCCTGCTGTTGCTACTTGTGGATTTCCAATCGGGATAAATGTCTCCTCATCTACGCTATAGTAGTATTGAATGACACCTCCCTCTTCCACTTCCATACGCATAGTTATCTCATTCTTCTTTACGATATGTTTTTCTTCACATGTTTCGCAAACTACCTCTTGGTCATAAATCGATATGTCTTTCGCTTTACCAGAATACTGTTTCACAACGTATTGTCCTTCTTCTTGCTCTAACGCAATATAGCTATATTGATACCCCATCATTGCAAGACCGGCTTTATCACCAAACTCAACATCACGCAATGTAATCTTTGTTGTAATTTGAAATGCTTCTTCTTGCATAAGATGCGACAAAAACCATGGTGCATGGAATAACGAATGTGACTTTTCGCTCTTACATGCATGTAAGCGCAAATTACCCGGATTTTGTGTTAATGAATACCATCTCTCATTCGGATTCGCCTGCCACTGCCATTGTAATCCTAATGTCTTACTATCAAAATCATCAGAAATCTCAGGTAAATTAACTGCTTTAATGCCACGTTTCTCATATAAAGAATTGCACTGTTCTATCATCTCATCGGTCAACTCAACTGGTGATTCATATGTTAGTACTGGTTCACCAATTCCATCACCGTTCGTATCCATTCCCATCATAGGCCAATCTTCTTCCCAATACACTGGTTGTAGATGTGTTATTCTTCCATATGCTCCTCGATCTTGAAAATGCAAAAACCAATCGTTACCGTCCTCCATCTCTATGTATGCCCCTTGATGTGGCCCATTAATTATGCTGTCTCCTTGATGTAATGTTACCTTAACCTCATATGGCCCATAGATATTCTTCGAACGCATAACAATCTGCCAACCAGTTACTACTCCGCCAGCAGGCGCCATGATATAATAGTAACCGTTACGTCTATATGCCTTTGGCCCTTCGGTAGTATGATGTTCTTCTCCTCCATCAAAAACCAATTTTCCATTGTCAATAATTTTCGTTCCTTCTTTATTCATCTTATGCACATAGATAATGCTATTGATTCCTGCTCTACTTCCTGCAAATGCATGGACTAGATACGCATTTCCTTCCTCGTCCCATACAGGGCAAGGGTCAATCCAGCCAGTAACTCGAAGCACATGATGCATCTCCCAATCACCAAAAGGATCTTTTGCCTTATATAAGAATAATCCTTCATCTGGTGTACACACATATACATAAAATTCTCCCTCATGAAAGCGAATTGCAGGTGCCCAGATTCCTTTCTTATGCATCGTATGATTGTATGCATCAAACGGTAACTCTTTGGCTATATAGTTTACAAGATTCCAGTTTACTAAATCTTTCGAATGTAATAACGGTAGCCCCGGAAAATACGTGAAGGAGGATGCTATCATATAAAAGTCATCTCCAACTCGAATTGCATCTGGATCACTAAAATCTCCTTTTAATATTGGATTTTGGTATGTTGTCATAATTGTTAAACCTCCTTATTTAGCTACTTCCAGTTTAGCAATATAGGGGTATGAATGAGATGCAATTTTTATATAATATACTGTACTTTTTTATGTTCTTTCGACTTTTTTAAAAGACTCCAAGTAAATATATCGCAGTATCGATAACTTACTTGGAGTCTTTTGTTATTTCATTTTGGATTGCAAGGCAATCACTTTTTTAACTGGTATCTACTTAACTGTAACTGTAGTTTTGTATGTCTTTACCTTTCCAGAGTATAATGTTACTGTCGCTGTAATTGTAGCTGTTCCTTTTTTCTTCGCAGTTATTTTACCTGATGATGCTCCAACAGATGCAACACTAGAATTGCTAGATTTATATGTTATGGTAACTGCTCCGACGCAAGTATACTTCGTAGAAATGTTTAACTTACTTACCTTTTCTAACCAATCTGGCAATACTGGTTTTATCGTACTTGTCTTATCTTTTTTCAATGTAACACTCTTTGTAATTTGCACTTGATTAACAAGAGAAGTTATCACTTTTGTGTTTGCTTTTTTTGCTAATACTACATAGTCACCACCTTTAATAATTGGAAGGGACAGGTAGCCATCTGCATCAACCACACAGCTATAACCTCCTGGAATGGTATCCAGTTTCTTTGTTGTACTATTGTAGTAGTACACATATACCTTTTTGCCTACTTTAATTCCTGCCTGTTCTCCTATATAAACTTTGTTTGTTACCTGAACAGATAATGTCTTTTTCGAAGCAACTGTTACTACTACACCATTTGAGTTCTTTGAGTCATTTTCCAATACCTTTTTAACAACTGAATTTGTATTTGCTACAGCCGTCTTTATTCCTAGGCTAATGCCTTCCGTAATGGAAGCCTTTGCTAAATCATCTGCATCAATTGTCCACTGATAAAGTAGCTTCTTACTTTCATCATTTACAACAAGAGTAATTGTCTTTTGATTCTCCTTTGCTGCTGTAAGGATTTGTTTGGATAACATAATATCATTTATAGCAATACTTTCATTTGCAATAAATGAATTTGGTAATGTTACAACAACTTTCACATTCTTAATGGAATCCGATTTAATCTGATTTACAATCGTGCTAGAAGGCAATTCAATCTTTAACTGATATGGATTCTTTACTGTAACTGTTGACAATTCGGATTCATATGCTTTTTCATTAATCGTTACAGAAACTGTTGCTTCTTGATTCGCAGTTTCAACTTTAATTACTTGCTTACTTGTTGAATCTGTAGTATTTGTTGTTTCATTATCTATGATAGTAGCATTGTAACCGTTGTCAATATTTTTCACAATCCATTTTGCATATAATATTATGCTGTCTGTAACAGTATCTTTTGCAAAATCCCATTTTTGAGTTAATGAACTATCTTTATACCAACCTTCGAATTCATTTCCTGTCTTTTCTGGTTTTGATGGTTCAGTTACTTTGTTACCATTCTCTATTGTTTGAGAAGATACTGTGCTTCCACCATTTGTATTAAATGTTATTGTAAAGAATTTCTTATCATCATTATCGCCGTTATCATCGTTGTTACCATTATCTTTCACAGTCCATTTTGCATATAGTGTGACATTTTCTGTAACAGTATCTTTCGCAAAATCCCATTTTTGAGTTAGTGAACTATCTTTATACCAACCTTCAAATTCATATCCTGTCTTTTCTGTCTTTGATGGTTCAGTTACCAAACTTCCTTTTTCCACGAGTTGAGCAGTTACCTTACTTCCATCGTTTGTATTAAATGTTACAGTACAGTTTTCTTCTTCAACTCCCAAAACTGTACTCTTTGTATTATATACAAAAATCAATCTTTCACTAGTTGTTACACTAGCACTTGAAGTCTTTGTTGAATTGCTTAATCTCATTGTTAAAACAGCGCTCGTTGGTGTATCTGCACCATCTACATGGATAGTTACAGCTCGGTTATCGTACTTAGGCGATGCCAAATAATAGTAACCAATACCTGTCGCTTTAAGAGTAAATCTTTCACTGTCTGATACAGTATCAGCATCAGCTTTGATTACATTTTCATCACCAACCATATCTGCCTTTACAGATACATACTTATCTGTACTTACGCA
Organism: Anaerosporobacter sp.; assembly: GCF_031551385.1. Lineage (GTDB taxonomy): Bacteria > Bacillota > Clostridia > Lachnospirales > Lachnospiraceae > Anaerosporobacter. The sequence goes on along the minus strand of NZ_JAVBNS010000281.1, from coordinate 780 downwards.
TTTTAGTGCATAAGTGCCATCGTCATTATTAATTAATTGGAAATAAGGCGCATCTGCTTTCTTCAGAGAAGCTGTAATCGTACCATCTTCTGAAACTGCAAAATAGGAGTTTAACGTTTCTGCCACACCTGCAGCAACAGAACTGTCATATTGTTTTACTGCACTATATGTTCTTTGATACCAAGGTTCAATCGCTGTCCTGATTTGGAAATATGGTTCTGATTTCGCTGTACTTGCACCATTATATGTTGTTAATGTACCGAAATTCAAATTATCATTATGTACATAACCTTGTGCTCGCATAGCTTCTGCTGCTTTCTTCATCCATGTAACATCCACACCTTCAACATTTGAATAATAAGATAATGGAAGTTCATAAACTGGTCTTAATTCACCTCTGTTAATCTTCTCACTGTCTAGCGTTGTCCAATATCCTCTGCTCGAATTATTGAATACATTCATCAAAGGCTCAAACGTATAATTTGTATCATATAAGTTATACTGTGCCGCCCAATTAAATGCTTTTGCAAGACGGTAATTATACAGATCGTATAAATTAATTCCTTGATTCAGTGCTGCCGCACAAACATCTGCCATATATCCAATTCCAAGCTGTGCATGTGCTTGATCTCTCGCACTTTCTACAGATTGTCCCCAGTCACTTACATACACTGCAATCGAACCGTTGATATGGATATCTTGATATAACTCCACTGCACGAGAGAATATTTCTTCATTCTCACATAGAATACCAATTGATATCATTGATACCATCGCTGC